>NZ_QUIK01000011.1:0-138393 GCF_003480105.1 Clostridium sp. AM42-4 | reverse complement strand
GTAGTTGCCGAAAGGCAACTCACACGGCCCTATTAAAGTTAATCAAATTGTTTATTTCAGCTTCTCTCCGGTGAGCATTTCATAGCTCTGCAGATATTTATCGATGGTCTTCTGGACGACATCTTCCGGCAGGGTCCAGTCATTGTCCGGATTTGCTTTGAGCCAGTCACGTGCAAACTGCTTGTCAAAGGACGGCTGGCTGTGACCAACCTCGTAGCCTTCTACCGGCCAGAAGCGAGAGCTGTCCGGAGTCAGCATCTCGTCACCAATGACGATGTTGCCATTCTCATCCAGACCAAACTCAAACTTGGTATCTGCAATGATGATGCCGTGACTGTAAGCGTAGTCAGCGCATTTCTTGTAAAGTGCGATGGTGCAGTCACGAAGCTTTGCTGCGTATTCGGCACCCTTGCCCGGGAAGTATTTCTCCAGGTGGTCGATGCTCTGCTCGTAGGTGATGTTTTCGTCGTGGTCACCGATCTCTGCCTTGGTGGAAGGAGTGTAGATCGGCTCAGGCAGCTTCTGGCATTCCTGCAAGCCTTCCGGCAGCTTCACGCCACATGCGGTTCCGTTTTCTTTATAGCTTGCCCAGCCGCTTCCGGTGATGTAGCCGCGGACGATGCACTCTAACGGGAGCATGGTCAGCTTCCGGCACATCATGGTCTTGCCTTCGAATTCCGGAGTCTGGAAGAATTCCGGCATTTCTTTTACATCGGTGGTAATCATATGGTTCGGCAGAATGTCTTTGGTCAAATCGAACCAAAACTTGGACATCTGGGTCAGAACTTTACCTTTGTTGGTAACGGTGTTGTGGAGGATCACATCAAAGCAGCTGATGCGGTCGGTGGCTACCATGATCAGGCTGTCTCCATTGTCATAGATTTCGCGTACCTTTCCTTCTTTAACTGGTTTCATCTTCATACCTCACTGAATGTTTTTTATGGTTTGCGGCTGTGAAATACAGGGCAGCTGCAAGAACTGTAAAGTTACGGTTATGGGGGGAAGTGCCTGGAAAGCAGCTTCTGCTAATAGGATATACGCAAAACAAATAAATAGCAAGTCTTTTATTAAAAAAACTTATAAAATTTTTTGGACTGGGGTGGGAGTGCTTTACAATTCTGGCTCCGTGCCATATAATGGGGCATAAGTGATTTACTGATATTTATATGGAGAAAAAAATGATAACTAAATTATGGAAGAAACTCGTAAACCGGGAGACCATTTCCTACCTGGTCTTCGGTGTGCTGACCACTCTGGTGGACTGGGTCAGCTACTGGTACATGCGCCGTGTCGGGATCGATTACCGGGTTGCTACGGCAGGCTCATGGGCAGCAGCGGTCCTGTTTGCTTTTGTGACGAACAAGCTGTTTGTATTTGGCAGCTTTGACCTTCATCCGAAAAAGGTCTGGTCGGAATTTGTGCCTTTTGTGGCCTGCAGGGCCGCAACCGGTGTTTTTACCATGGTGGCAATGATTGCTATGGTAGACGGTCTGGGAATTAAGCAGGATTTCATTTGCAAGATCGTAGTATCGGCGATTTCCCTGGTGCTGAACTATGCATTTAGCAAATGGTTTATTTTTAAGAAGGAATCATAACTGCATAAGTGTTCCAAGGTAACGGAAATGTTAACAGTGACAGGAAAAAATGATCATCGTAAGTAGGGAGATGCAGCATGCAAAGCGAAAAAATCGCCTGTGTTACGAGAGAACTAGAGGATTTACTTATGATTGAGGAAAAAAGAGGCACGCTTCAGGAAAAAAAGGGGAGTGTTGCTGACTTGTTAGCGGAGATGGAGAGCGCAGTTGCCAGTGTGGAAGCGAAGCGTGGTCAGAATGAGAAATTGCCGGAGAAAATGGAACATCTGCAAGGGGTGGAAACCGCTGAAGCGCCAGAAAAGATAGAACCGCTGGAAAAAGCAGGAATGCCGGAGGATGCAGAGATGCCTAAGCGAGCAGGAATGCCGAAGAATGCAGAAGTGACGAAAAAAGCAGGAATGCCGGAACGGGCGGAAACATGGGAATGCGCAAAACGGAATGAAGTAAAATCAGAAGCACCGAAAACGGAAGCCGCAGAACCGAAAACAGTAAAATCTGTGAGAAAAGAACCCAGGAAGCGTTTCACCCGCCCGGAAAAGCGTGCAAAAAAACGCCTGTGCAAACAGGCCATGGAAGAGGAGGACCTGATCCGTTCCGGCGATGCCCTGGTTGCAGCTTTTTTGATCCCGGTGGTGATCATGCTGATCATTTTCGTGCAGCGGGGAATCTTTCCGTTTGGAGAGGAAACCTTCCTCCGGACAGACATGTACCATCAGTATGCGCCGTTTTTCTCGGAATTCCAGTATAAGCTGAAAAGCGGCGGCAGCCTTCTTTACAGCTGGGATGTCGGCATGGGTGTGAACTTTTCAGCACTGTATGCCTACTATCTGGCGAGTCCGTTTAACTGGCTTTTGATCCTTTGCCCGAAGAATCTGGTCATTGAGTTTATGACTTACCAGATCGTGTTAAAGATTGGGCTTTGTGGTCTCACCATGGCTTATTATTTAAGAAAGCATTGCAGGACCAACGATTTTGGTGTGGCATTTTTCGGTATCTTTTACGCCTTGTCGGGCTATATGGCTGCCTATAGCTGGAACATTATGTGGCTGGACTGCATTATTTTGTTCCCGCTGATCGTTTTGGGGCTGGAGCGGCTGGTGAAAGATGGAAAAGGAATACTTTACTGCCTGACGCTCGGCATGTCCATTCTTTCTAATTATTATATCTCCATCATGACCTGCATTTTTATGGTGCTGTATTTTATCGCACTGCTGGTTTTAGATGAGGATATGCACTGGGAGAAATTTATCGGGCGCGGCTTCCAGTTTGCGGTCTATTCCCTGCTGGCGGGCGGCCTGTCGGCGGTAGTTTTGCTTCCGGAGGTTTTTGCCCTGCAGATGACCGCTTCGGGCGATGTGAGCTTTCCGAAAACATTTTCCCAGTATTTCTCAATCTTTGATATGATCGCTCGCCATATCGGCAACGTGGAGACGGAGATCGGACTGGACCACTGGCCGAATGTGTATTGCGGAGTAGCAGTGCTGATGTTTTTTATCCTTTACCTGCTTTGCAAAAAAATATCTGCAAAGGAAAAGGCGGTTTACTGTGTTATGCTGCTGTTCTTCTTTGCGAGCTTTTCGTTCAATGTCTTGAATTTTATCTGGCACGGCTTTCATTATCCAAACAGCCTGCCTTGCAGACAGTCCTACATTTACATTTTCCTGGTGCTGTTTGCCTGCTACCGGGCTTACATGTATCTGAAGGAAACGCCGTGGAAGCATGTGACGGCAGCATTTGCCGGTTCCGTGGTCTTTGTGCTGATGGCACAGAAACTGGTGACGGAGGATCACTTCCATTTTATTGTATATTATGTGGCGATTTTGTTCCTTGCACTGTATCTTGGGGCCATCGCCCTTTACCAGAGAGGCAGGCGTTATTATTTTCCGGCGCTGTTTTATGCGCTGGCGGTTGTTTCCATTGAGGCAGCGGTAAATACGGCTGTGACCAGTGTGACAACAACCAGCCGGACGGCCTATACGGACGATAATGCAGCAGCGGAGAAGCTGGTGGATTCAGTTCAGCCAAACGACTCTTTCTTCCGCATGGAAAAGGTGACGCGGAAAACCAAGAACGATGGAGCCTGGATGCATTTTCCATCGATTTCCCTGTTTTCCTCCACGGCGAATGCGGACCTCTCGGCATTGTTTAAGAAGCTGGGATGTGAAAGCTCCACGAATGCTTACAGCATCACCGGAAGCACACCGCTTGTCGATGCTCTGTTTTCCGTAAAATACGGCATTTATTCGGAAAAGCCGGATGACACGTCTCTTCGCACGGTGATCGGAGAACAGGACGGAGTCTGGCTGTACCAGAATAACTACACCTTACCGGTTGGCTTTTATGTGGAGCCGGATTTTGAATCCCGGTGGAATCTGGAAACCGGCAATCCTGCGGATGTGCAGAACAGTCTGGCCGATGCGCTTGGGGCAGAGCAGGTTATGAACCTGGTTCTGGACACAAGTACTGAGGGCAGTGACCTGACCTTTTATCCGGAAACAAGCGGGGAATATTACGCTTACGTGGGAAATAAAAAGATTGAAAAAGTGACTGCCACGACTTGGAAGGGCACGAAAACCTTTACGAATGTGGACCGCGGTTACCTTCTGGAGCTGGGCTACTGTGTAGCCGGGGAAGCAGTTACCCTGACTGCGGAGGACAGCAAGGAGGAAATGTGGGCTGATGTGTACCGCTTCTCAGAAAACGGACTTGGCTCCATTGCCGCAAAGCTTTCCGCACATCCGTGGAGCCTGACGAGCTGGACAGATACCTCTTTAGAGGGAATGATCAGCTGCGATCAGGAAGGGTGGATGTTCACTTCGATCCCTTACGATGAAGGATGGAAAATCCTGGTCGACGGAAAAGAACAGGAGCCGGAAAAGATCCTGGATTCGTTTGTGGGCATCTGGCTGAGTGCCGGGAGTCATACCGTAGCCATGGAATACACCCCGAAGGGACTGATTCCGGGCGCGCTGATCTCGGGCGGTAGTGCAGTGCTGCTGGCGCTGATCGCACTGGGTGGCTGGCTGCTTCGCAGATACCGGGAAGAGCAGGCGTATGAGCAGGATGCGGACGCATATGAACACTGTGAATATGACAGAGAAGAAAGAAACATGCATGCGCAGACTGGAGCCGGAATGGAACATCCGGATCCTGAGAGGGCAGATTCAGAAATGCAGTATTTTGAGGAGCCGGAAATAAAAGAGCCGGAACATCCGGCTGAATGGTAACCTGGGGCAGTCATACTGCTGAACATGATATGTTGCTGTTTATGTATCCTAAACAGTAATCATGATACAAAATACGAAAAAAGAGGAGACTAACACTATGAAATTATGGGGCGGACGATTCACCAAGGAAGAAAACCAGCTGGTACACAACTTCAACGAGTCCTTATCTTTTGACCAGAAATTTTATCATCAGGACATTCAGGGCAGCATTGCCCATGTTACCATGCTTGCAAAGCAGGGCATTGTGTCTGAGGAAGACCGCAAGGCGATCATTGACGGTTTAAACAGCATTCTGGCTGACATTGAGTCCGGCAAGCTGGTATTTACCAAAGAGCATGAGGATATCCATTCCTTCGTGGAGGCAAATCTGATCGAGCGTATTGGTGAGGCAGGCAAGCGCCTTCACACCGGACGCAGCAGAAATGACCAGGTTGCACTCGACATGAAGCTTTACTGTCGTGATGAGATCGATGAGATTGACGTTCTGGTGAAAAATCTGTTAAAAGAGCTGTTAAAGATCATGGAAGAAAACATCGACACCTATATGCCGGGCTTTACCCATCTGCAGAAGGCACAGCCTGTTACCCTGGCTCACCATATGGGCGCTTATTTTGAGATGTTCTCCAGAGACAGAAGCCGCCTGCACGACATCCGCAAGCGCATGAACTATTGCCCGCTGGGCTCCGGCGCACTGGCAGGAACCACCTACCCGCTGGACCGCGCTTACACGGCTGAGCTGCTTGGCTTTGACGGACCGACCTTAAACAGCATGGATTCCGTATCCGACCGTGATTACGTGATCGAGCTGTTATCTGCCCTCTCCACCATTGCCATGCATTTAAGCCGCTTCTCTGAGGAAATCATCATCTGGAACAGCAACGAATACCGCTTTGTGGAGATCGACGATGCGTACAGCACCGGAAGCAGCATCATGCCGCAGAAGAAAAACCCGGATATCGCAGAGCTGGTGCGCGGCAAGACCGGCCGTGTGTATGGCGCACTGATGTCTATTCTGACCACCATGAAGGGCATCCCGTTAGCATACGACAAAGACATGCAGGAAGACAAAGAGCTGACCTTCGATGCCATCGATACCGTAAAAGGCTGTCTGGCACTGTTCACCGGTATGGTCTCCACCATGACCTTTAATAAAGAAGTTATGGAAGCAAGTGCAAAGAATGGCTTCACCAATGCAACCGACGCAGCTGATTACCTGGTAAACCATGGTGTCCCGTTCCGTGACGCACACGGCATTGTAGGCCAGCTGGTGCTGTTCTGCATCGACAAGGGCATTGCACTGGACGATATGACCTTGGAGGAGTTTAAGGCCATCAGCCCGGTATTCGAGGAAGATGTCTACGAGGCTATTAGCATGAAGACCTGCGTAGAGAAGAGAACCACCATCGGTGCTCCTGGACAGGAAGCCATGAAGAAGGTCATTGCGATCTACAAAGAGCAGCTGAAGTAAACAATATCGCACAGTAAACACAAATGGGCCGGAAGGTTCTGTCCCCGCCGAATGGCGGGGACGAAACCTTTCGGCCCTCGTTCGTTACTGTGTGATATTGTTATATTTTATCCGAGCACCAGGAACACTTCCTGCGTCTGCTTTCCGTGCTGGCGGGTCTGTGCGTGGGTGTCGAAGAAGATATCGACGTGGTTTCCTTTGACACCGCCTCCGCGGTCCTCTGCGGTGTAGATGACTCCGCCTATCATAACCTTGCTTCCGTAAGGAATGATGCGCGGGTCTACGGCGATGGTGTGGCTGGATTTTGCAATGGAGCCGGTGCTGGTGCGGCGTCCCCAGCCTTCTGAGCACTGTTTGCACGGGCAGTAGCCGGTGGTGCGGAAGAAACCAAGGGATTTTAAGCCGGTTGCAGTGTGCTCATGGTCATGGGCATCGCCGGAAGCATTGCTTTCTTCTTTATTATTTTTTGCAGCTTCCCCCTTAGTATAGGTTTTGGGGTTGGAGAGTGCTTTGCCGTCTACATTTCCTTCTATTAAATAGGTTCCGTCCGGGAGAGTGTCCCAGTTCATGGCAATGCGGAAGCCGTGGCGCCCGTTTCCGACTCCGTTTTCCTCCAGATCGGAGCGGTAGGTGATGGCGGTCTGGTGGAAGCTCTTTACCTGCTCGCCGGTTTCTTTATTGGTGATGGTAACAGTGACCGGAACTGCAGTGTTTGGCTGCGTGGAGTCCCAGCCCCAGCCGACAATGGTATTTCCTTCAAAATCATCGAAGGAGCCATCTAAGTCCGATGCCAGGGCAGTGAAAGTGCCGCTTATGAGAAACAGTGCAGTAGTCAGTAGTGTTACAAAAAATTTTTTGTTCATTAACATAAGATCAATCCTTCCTTTTTCCAAATTTGTTACAGTGACGATCTCGGTCGCAGGGTGCAGGCGTGCTTGTTTTTGCCTGTATCTTATTTGGTATTTCTGCAGCTTAGGCTGCAAAGTCTGTTATGCGTAAAAAAGAAATATTTGATTCACACAAAATAAATATATGTAACAAATTTGTAATATATGAACGATAAGACCCTATTTTACATGATTTTTTTGATTTGTCAAGGAAAAAACGAACTATCCCTAAAAATCACAGAAAAAACATAGTTTTTTTCGCCAAACCTCTTGACAAACGACATAGGGTAAAGTATATTAATCACAGAATGTTAGCACTCCTTAATGGCGAGTGCTAATAAAGAAAAGGAGGCGGCAGAATGGAACTGGATGATCGTAAAGTCACGATATTAAAAGCCATCATCAAAACTTATCTGGAAACAGGTGAGCCGGTAGGTTCCAGAACCATTTCCAAATACACGGATCTGAAATTAAGTTCCGCAACCATCCGGAACGAGATGTCGGACCTGGAGGAGATGGGGTACATTCAGCAGCCGCACACCTCGGCAGGGCGTATTCCTTCCGATAAAGGCTACCGCTTCTATGTAGACCAGATCATGCAGGAGAAGGAGCAGGAGGTTACCGAAGTCAAGAGTCTGATGATCAAGCGGGTTGACCGGGTGGAACTGGTATTAAAGAAGCTGGCACAGCTCCTTGCCAACAACACCAACTACGCTGCCATGATCAGCGGACCGCAGTACCATCAGAACAAACTGAAATTCATCCAGCTTTCCCAGATGGAAGAAAACAAGCTGCTGGTGGTCATCGTGGTGGAAGGAAACCTCATCAAGAACGCCATGGTGGACATTCCGGAGCCGGTCAGCCAGGAGGAAATCCTGAACTTAAACATTCTGCTGAACAGCGCGCTGAACGGTCTCACCATTGAGCAGATCAATTTAGATGTGATCACAAAGCTCAAACAGCAGGCCGGTGCCCACAGCCAGATCATCGATCTGGTGCTGAATGAAGTGGCGGGAGCCATCCGGGCCGACGAGGAAGACCTTCAGATCTACACCAGCGGCGCGACCAACATCTTCAAGTATCCGGAACTGAGCGACGGCGAGAAAGCAAGCCAGCTGATCAGTACCCTGGAACAGAAAGATAAGCTTCAGGAGCTGATCACAGATGTAAATGAATCCGAGGACAACAATGGAATCCAGGTTTACATCGGAGATGAGACACCGCTCCAGACCATGAAGGACTGCAGCGTGGTCACTGCCAACTATGAACTGGGCGAAGGAATCCGCGGTACCATCGGTATCATCGGACCGAAACGGATGGATTACGAAAAGGTACTCAGCACGCTGAAGCATCTGATGAAGCAGCTGGATGCCACATTTAAAAACGAAGAAAATTAGAGTTGCCAAGACGGCAGCGGATGATCATAAAGAAAGGTGAATCACCATGAGCCAGACAGAGAAAGAAATGAAGCAGGGCGCGGCAGCGGCGGAGAACGAAAACCTCGAAGCTGAGCACGCCGAAGCAGATAACGGCGAAACTTCCGCAGGAACAGAGGAAAACAAAACTGCAGAGAAGGAAACCGAGACCAAAGAAAACAACAACACAAAAGAAGATGAGAAGGATGCCAAAGCAGCAAAGAAGGATCCAAAGGATGCCCAGATCGAGGACCTGCAGGACCGCTTAAAACGGCAGATGGCTGAATTCGATAACTTCCGTAAGCGTACGGAAAAAGAAAAGGCAGCCATGTACGAGGTCGGAGCGAAGGACATCATCGAGAAGATCCTTCCGGTGCTCGACAACTTCGAGCGGGGCCTGGCAGCCGTGCCGGAGGATGAGAAGGGTTCTTCCTTCGCCGAAGGCGTTGAAAAGATCTACAAGCAGTTCGTAAAAACCCTGGAAGATGCCGGAGTGGAAACGATCGAGGCAGTAGGCCAGCAGTTCGACCCGAACTTACACAACGCAGTGATGCATGTGGAGGACGAGAAGTATGGCGAGAATGAGATCGCCATGGAGCTGCAGAAGGGTTACAAGTACCGCGGCAGCGTGGTACGTCACAGCATGGTCCAGGTAGCAAACTAAACTGGCTGTGCGTAACAAAGCGTATTAACAAAATTTTGTTTCAGTATAGATTAGGAGGAAATCACTATGAGTAAGATTATTGGTATTGACTTAGGAACCACAAACAGCTGCGTAGCAGTTATGGAGGGTGGTAAACCGGTAGTTATCCCGAACCAGGAAGGTTCCAGAACCACACCGTCTGTTGTAGCATTTACCAAGACCGGTGAGCGTCTGGTCGGCGAGCCGGCAAAGCGTCAGGCTGTTACCAACGCAGACAGAACCATCGCTTCCATCAAGAGACATATGGGTACCGACTATAAAGTAACTATCGACGGTAAGAGCTATACTCCTCAGGAAATCTCCGCTATGATCCTGCAGAAGTTAAAAGCAGATGCAGAGGCTTATCTGGGTGAGAGCGTAACCGAGGCAGTTATCACCGTTCCGGCATATTTCAACGATGCACAGCGTCAGGCAACCAAGGATGCTGGTAAGATCGCAGGCCTGGATGTAAAGCGTATCATCAACGAGCCGACCGCAGCTGCACTGGCATATGGCCTGGACAACGAGAATGAGCAGAAGATCATGGTATACGACTTAGGCGGCGGTACCTTCGATGTATCCCTCATCGAGATCGGTGACGGCGTTATCGAAGTTCTTTCCACCAACGGCGATACCCACTTAGGCGGCGATGATTTCGATAACCGTATTACCCAGTGGCTGGTTGACGAGTTCAAGAAGGCTGAGGGCGTAGACCTGTCTGGAGATAAGATGGCGATGCAGAGACTGAAAGAGGCTGCTGAGAAAGCAAAGAAAGAGCTTTCTACCGCAACCACCACCAACATCAACCTGCCGTTCATCACTGCAACCGCAGAGGGCCCGAAGCATCTGGATATGAACTTAACCAGAGCAAAATTCGACGAGCTGACCCACGACCTCATCGAGAGAACCGCAATCCCGGTACAGAATGCATTAAAAGATGGCGGTGTAACCACTGCTGAGCTTGGCAAGGTTCTGTTAGTCGGTGGTTCCACCCGTATGCTGGCAGCTCAGGAGAAAGTAAAACAGATGACCGGCAAAGAGCCGAATAAATCCCTTAACCCGGATGAGTGCGTAGCAATCGGTGCTGCTATCCAGGGTGGTAAGCTTGCAGGCGATGCAGGCGCAGGTGATATCCTTCTTCTGGATGTAACCCCGCTGTCTTTGTCCATCGAGACCATGGGCGGTATCGCTACCAGACTGATCGAGAGAAACACCACCATCCCGACCAAGAAGAGCCAGATCTTCTCTACCGCAGCTGATAACCAGGAAGCAGTAGATATCCACGTTGTACAGGGTGAGCGTGAGTTCGCACGTGACAACAAGACTCTGGGCCAGTTCCGTCTGGATGGCATTCTTCCGGCAAGAAGAGGTGTTCCGCAGATCGAGGTTACCTTCGATATCGATGCAAACGGTATTGTAAATGTATCCGCTAAGGATCTTGGTACCGGCAAAGAGCAGCACATCACCATTACTTCCGGTTCCAACATGTCTGAGGCTGATATCGATAAGGCAGTCAAAGAGGCTGCTGAGTTCGAGGCTCAGGATAAGAAGAGAAAAGAAGCAATCGATGCAAGAAACGACGCAGATGCTATGGTATTCCAGACCGAGAAGGCATTAAGCGAGGTTGGCGATAAGATCGACGCAAACGACAAGGCTGCTGTAGAGGCTGACTTAAATGCCCTGAAGGAAGCTATCAACCGTGCTCCGATCGACAACATGACCGATGCTCAGGTTGAGGACATCAAGGCTGGCAAAGAGAAACTGATGAACAGCGCACAGGCATTGTTCAGCAAGGTTTATGAGGCAGCCCAGGGTGCCGCAAACGCACAGGGCGCAGCAGGTGCACAGGGTGCAGCTGGCGCAGCAGGCGGCAACGCAGGCGCAAACAACGACGATGTCATCGACGGTGACTTCAAAGAAGTATAATAAAAGGATAGTGCGTCATGGCAGAGACTAAGAGAGATTATTACGAGGTCCTCGGCGTTCCGAAGAACGCCGACGAGGCCGCATTAAAGAAAGCATATCGTGTCCTTGCAAAAAAGTATCACCCGGATGCAAATCCGGGTGATGCCGAGGCCGAGCGTAAGTTCAAGGAAGCATCTGAGGCATACAGCGTGTTAAGTGACCCGGAGAAGAGAAGAAAGTATGACCAGTTCGGTCATGCTGCATTCGAGGGCGGCGCAGGCGGCGGTGCCGGTGGATTCGGTGGTTTCGATTTCAACGGAGCCGACATGGGAGACATCTTCGGAGATATCTTCGGAGATATCTTCGGCGGCGGAAGAAGCCGTGGCGGCAGCCAGTATAACGGTCCGATGCGCGGTGCCAATGTAAGGGCAGCAGTTCGCATTACCTTCGAGGAGGCAGTGTTTGGCTGTGAGAAGGAAATTGAGATCAACTATAAAGAAGAGTGTGCAACCTGCCACGGTACCGGCGCAAAGCCTGGTACTTCACCGGAAACCTGCAAGAAGTGCGGCGGTAAAGGTAAGATCATCTACACCCAGCAGTCCTTCTTCGGTCAGGTACAGAATGTCCAGACCTGTCCGGACTGCGGCGGCAAGGGCAAAGTCATCAAAGAGAAATGCTCTGACTGCTATGGCACTGGTTATATCACCAAGAAGAAAAAATTCAAGGTTACCATTCCGGCTGGTATCGACAACGGGCAGAGTGTACGCTGCGCAGGCGGCGGTGAGCCTGGTGTAAACGGCGGCGAGAGAGGAGACCTCCTGGTTGAGGCAGTGGTATCCCAGCATCCGGTATTCAAGCGTCAGGATGTCAACATCTTCTCCACCGTACCGATCTCCTTCGCAACAGCAGCCCTGGGCGGTCCGATCCGCATCAAGACGGTAGACGGAGAGGTCGAGTACGAGGTCAAGGCAGGAACCCAGACCGATACCCGTGTCCGCTTAAAAGGCAAGGGCGTACCGTCCTTACGTAACCGTAATCTCCGCGGCGATCACTATGTGACTCTGGTTGTTCAGGTGCCGGAGCGTCTGACGGAGGCACAGAAGGAAGCATTGAGGAATTTCGATGCCGTTATGCATGGAGAGATGCCGGCTGAAACGAAGCATAAGAAAAAAGGTCTTTTTAAATAAATAAGATAAAAATCCGCATAGCGTGTGCGAAAAAAGAGACTATTCTGCAGAGAAAAAAGATTCTTTGCAAAATAGTCTCTTTTTGTTTTTGTATCTGGTGCTAGAGGTTTCTAACAGATTAAAAAAACAGCTTCATTAATTCGTTTTTTGTATTGAGTACAAAGTGTGACAGCTCCAGAATCCGCTGATTGTCCATGCGTCCGACCGGTGCCGAGATGCTGAATGCATAGCGGGCTGTTCCTGTATGGTCCGGGAGTGCGGCTGCAATACAGCGAACCCCTAGTTCGTTTTCTTCGTTATCCAGTGCATAACCGTGTGTATGAACGTCATGAAGACAGTGACGGAATTCCTCATAATTGGTGATGGTGTAGGGGGTGACGGCAATGATCTGGCTGTTCTGCCATAAATGCAACACTTCTTCTTCCGGGAGACAGGCTGCGATGGCTTTTCCGACACCGGAACGGTAGAGCGGGATACGGCTGCCGATACGGGAAACCATCTGCACAGAGTTCGCATAGGATTCTACTTTATCGATATAGACAGCATCGGTGTTGTCGCGTTCAACAAAATGAACTGTCTCTCCGGTATCCTCCATAAGCCTGCGGAGATAGGGACGAACCAGTTTCACGATGTCTACTTTTTCCATCATCTGGTTGGCGAGACCAACAATTTTAAAGCTTAATTCGTAACGGTTGTCTTCCGGGTTCTGCCGGGCATATCCCATATAGATTAAAGAATTTAAAATGCGGTGTACAGTACTTTTGTTCAGGGAGAGCTGAAGGCTGATTTCCATAAGTCCCATGGGACCATTGGCGGCCAGAAGCTCCATAGCCTGAAATAACCGGTCTGCTACCTGAATTGGGTTTTTGTTTTCCAGTGTGTTTTCCATGGTGTTATAGCCCCTTTCTATTGGCATTGCGAAATATGGTTTCATTATATGAAACTAATTTTACCATAGGGGGAAAGACTGCGCAACTGTGGATTATGCACAATAAAAATATAAAAAATTAAGCAGGTATCACAGTTGACATCTAAGGCAAAATCGGTATAATCAAATCATAAAGTATCACTATATGAAATGCAGTTCCATAATACGGAACAAAAGGAGAGGAAAATATGAATGAAGTATTAGAACAGATCCAGAAAATCGGAATTGTACCGGTAGTCGTTTTAGACGATGCAAAGGATGCAGCACCTCTTGCAGAAGCACTTTGTCAGGGTGGTCTTCCGTGTGCAGAGATAACCTTCCGTACCGATGCAGCAGAAGAATCCATCCGCATCATGACGGAGAAATATCCAGATATGTTAGTTGGCGCAGGTACAGTTCTCACCACAGAACAGGTGGACCGAGCGGTTGCTGCAGGTGCAAAATTTATTGTTAGCCCGGGCCTGAATCCGAAGGTTGTAAAATATTGTGTTGAAAAGGGAATTATCATCACACCAGGCTGCGCAAACCCGAGTGATGTAGAGCAGGCCATTGAGAACGGTCTCGAGGTTGTAAAATTTTTCCCGGCTGAGCAGGCTGGTGGTCTGAACTATATCAAGGCCATCGCAGCACCATATGTTGGTATGAAGTTCATGCCGACTGGTGGTATCAATGCAAAGAATGTAAGAGATTATCTGGCTTGTGATAAGATTTTTGCCTGTGGCGGAAGCTGGATGGTAAAAGGTGATCTGGTAAAATCCGGACAGTTTGACAAAATTCAGGAATTAGTAAAGGAAGCAGTAGAAATCGTAAAAGAAAGCAGGGGGAATTAAGAAATGGCTAAGAAGGTAATTACACTTGGGGAAATTATGTTAAGACTGGCTCCGGAAGGATACTATCGTTTTGTACAGGCAGACACATTCGGGGCAACCTATGGTGGCGGCGAGGCAAATGTAGCAGTATCAATGGCAAATTATGGCTTCGATGCAAAATTTGTTACAAAGCTTCCGGCTCATGAGATCGGACAGGCTGCGGTGAACGCACTCCGGAAATACGGGGTAGATACCTCTTACATTGCTCGTGGCGGAGACCGTGTAGGTATTTATTTCCTGGAAAAAGGTGCATCACAGCGACCTTCCAAGGTGATTTATGACCGCGCAGGATCTTCCATGGCCACTGCATCTCAAGCTGACTTTAACTGGGATGAAATTTTCGCAGGTGCAGAGTGGTTCCATTTTACAGGTATCACCCCGGCACTGAATGATGAAGTTGCAGCTATCTGCCTGGATGCTTGTAAAGCAGCAAAGGCAGCAGGCGTAAAGATTTCCTGTGACCTGAATTACAGAAATAAGTTATGGTCTAAGGAAAAGGCCGGAGAGGTTATGGCCGAGCTGTGCAAATATGTAGATGTATGTATTGCAAATGAGGAGGATGCTGCGGATGTATTCGGTATCAAGGCAGCAGATACAGATGTCACCAAAGGTGCAGTAAACCATGAAGGCTATAAGGACGTGGCAAAGCAGCTTGCTGATCGTTTTGGTTTTGAAAAAATTGCAATTACACTGCGTGAGTCTCTTTCTGCAAATGATAATAACTGGTCTGCCATGTTATATGATGGCACAGACTATTTCTTCAGCAAGAAATATAAAATGCACATTGTTGACCGCGTAGGTGGTGGTGACAGCTTCGGCGGCGGCCTGATCTGTGCATTATTAAATGGTTACGATTCTCAGAGCGTGATCGAATTTGCAGTCGCAGCATCCTGCCTGAAGCATTCCATTGAGGGAGATTTCAACATGGTTTCCATGGAGGAAGTACAGAAGCTTGCAGGAGGAGACGCTTCAGGTCGCGTCCAGAGATAACACGCTCTCAAAGGGCCTGATAGCGAAGGAGACGGAATGATGGAAAAGGAATTTGATTTATTATCTCTTGGTGAAGTGTTACTGCGTTTATCACCGCCCAGTAATGAGCGGCTGATGCGCGGGGAAAACTTTCAGAAGCAGGTTGGTGGTGCTGAGTTAAACGTAGTATCGGGAGTCTCTCTTTTAGGACTGCGTACAGGTATTATTTCCAAGCTTCCAGATAATGATATCGGGACATATGCCAAGAACAGAATACGGTTTTGCGGAGTCAGCGATGATTATCTGGTTTATGATGACACGAATGATGCAAGACTTGGCATATATTATTATGAAAATGGTGCCCAGCCGAGAAAACCGAGAATTGTGTATGACAGAATGCACACTTCCATGAATAAGATAAAAACCGAAGATTTCGACCAGTCTCTCTATCAGTCCGCAAAGTGTTTCCATACCAGCGGAATTACACTGGCACTGGGAGAGCAGTGCTGCAGGACCGCCATAGAAATGATGAAGCGTTTCAAAGAGCAGGGAGCAAAGATTTCTTTTGATGTGAATTTCCGGGCAAATCTTTGGAGCGGTGCCCAGGCCAGGGCATGTATTGAAAAGATTCTGCCATATGTAGACTGGTTTTTCTGCTCGGAAGATACTGCGCACCTGACGTTTGGTAAGACCGGAGATGTGAGAAGCATGATGAAGAGCTTTACGGAGGAATATCCGGTTTCCGTGGTAGCTTCCACGCAGCGGATCGTGCATAGCCCGAAGGTCCATACCTTTGGCTCGGTGATCTATAGCAGGGATACTGACCGTTATTATGAAGAAGAGCCATATCGTAATATAGAGGTGGTAGACCGTATTGGCAGCGGGGATGCGTATATTTCAGGCGTGCTGTATGGGCTTCTCTCAGAACCGGGAAACTATCAGCGGGCTCTTGAATACGGAAATGCCACAAGCGCGGTGAAGAATACCATACCGGGAGATCTGCCTTCTTCGGATCTGGACGAGATTGAATCGATCATTCAGGCACATAAATCAACTGGACCGCAGCTGGAGATGAACCGCTAGAAGATTTTTGTTAATTTGTTTTTATTCCTATGGATTTTTGTGATTTTTATTGTTGTATCTGATAAAAAAATCTGCTATAGTGTTAACATGCTAGCATTGAGGCTTGGAAGGAGCAGATCATGATTGAACGAAAATCCATACAAACATTGGTGTATGAGGAATTAAAACGTAATATAATGTCCATGAAACTGGAGCCGGGACAGACTATGAGTACCCAGGAGATTGCAACAAAACTGAATGTGAGCCGTACACCTGTGCGTGAGGCATTTCTGCGTCTGCAGTCAGAAGGACTGGTAGAGATGATCCCGCAAAGAGAAACAATGGTTTCAAAAATTTCCCTCAAAAGGGTAGAGCAGGAGAAATTTATCCGTGAATGCCTGGAAATGGGCGTTATCCGCAAATTTATGGATAAAAGTGGCTGTGAAGTTGAGGAAAATATGGCTGAGCTGATCCAGCTTCAGAAAAAATGTGGCGAAGAGAAAGACTTTGTGGGTTTTCTGGAGGCAGATGATCAGTTCCATAAGGTTCTGTTTGATGTGACCGGGCAGGAAATGGCATGGGAAACGATCGCGTCCCGCAATGGCCATTATAACCGTTTAAGAATCCTGTATGTACAAAGAGACACTGCAATGCAGGAGTCGATCGAGCAGCATCATAAGATTGCAACGCTTCTGGAATCTGGTTCCAGGGAAGAGGCAGCCAGGGCGCTGTCTTCCCATGTGCGGAGGCTGGATATCGACGAAGCGGGGCTTATTGCACAATATCCGGACTATTTTGAGTCGGAAGGGGAACGGAGCTGGGAAAACCGGATAGGATCCCTGTAGATATAACCTATAAAATAAGAAGAAATGAAAAGGTCTTGTGACGGCTGGCTGAAAATCTGTTGCAGGGCCTTTTTGTGTATCAGAAATAGAATGGTCTTAAATGAGACTGGTAAAATACACAAAAAAGATTCTATAAAATTATAAAAAATGACAGTATTGACACTAACATGCTAGTGTGCTATCATATCAATATGCAAAGATTACAAAAGCTATATAAATCTAGGAGGAATAAAAAATGAAAAAAACACTGTCCGCATTACTGATCTGTGCAATGGCAGCATCTCTGGCTGCCTGTGGAAATTCCACAGCTACAACAACTACGACTGCAGCAGGAGAGGCAAAGGCAGAAACGGCAGCATCCAATGGTGGCGGTAATTACATTTTAAAGGTAAACACTGCATTAAGTGAGACCGACCCATTATTTGTGGCTTTAACAGATGTTTTCAAAAAGAACGTGGAAGAAAAAACAAATGGAGACATTCAGGTTGAGCTGTATTCCGGTAGCCAGCTCGGCAGCGATGAGGATGTGCTGGAGCAGGCGCTGGTTGGAGCAGGCGTAGGTGTTATCACAGACCCAGGCCGTCTGAGTAACTATGTTTATGATATTGGTGTGCTTCAGGCACCGTACATTGCAGAAAGCTACGATGAAGCATTACACCTGTTCGAGACAGAAACCTACAAAAAAATGAAAGAAGAAGTTGAAAACTGTGGTTTCCAGATTCTTTCCTTCAACTACTATCAGGGCGAGAGAGAACTCTTCACAAAGAACCCGGTTAAGACCCCGGCTGATTTAAAGGGTCAGAGAATCCGTTCTTCAGGATCCCAGGTAGTTACAAGCACTCTGGAAGCAATGGGAGCAAATACCTCCGTTCTTCCGTGGTCTGAATCCTATCAGGCATTACAGCAGCAGGTAATCGAGGGCGTTGAGGTACATCTGTCTGCAGCAGTCGGTTCTTCCATGCAGGAGGTTACCAAGTATCTGGCATTTACCGGACATCAGCAGCTTCTTACAGGTCTTGTGATCTCACAGGGCTGGTACGACAAGCTTCCGGAGGAATATAAGACCATTTTACAGGATGCCAGCTTTGAAGCAGGTAAAAACGCTTCTGAGAATGTAATCGCAAAGAACGACGAATACTTAAAGACTCTTACAGACGGTGGAATCGAAGTAGTAGAGTGCGACAAGGAAGCCTTCAAAGAGGCTTGCAACAAGGTTTACGACGAGCTGAAATATACAGAGATCAAGGAAGCGATTGATAAAGAACTTGGAAGATAAGGCTGTTTGCTATTAGGAGGGGTGACTATGTTAAAAACTTTAGAATCCGGTCTGAATAAGGTGGAAACCTGGTTAGTGTGCGCCGGACTTCTGATCCTGATTTTTACGGTGTTCGCAGCAGCAGTTTTGCGTTTCTTTGGAGTGGACATGTCAGTATCCACAGACCTGGCGCAGCTGGTATTTGCCTGGGTAAGCTTTATTGGTGCAGACCTGGCTATGAGAAAAGACAAACACATGGGCGTGGATATGCTGATCACCAGATTCCCGGTAAAGCTTCTCAATGCGATCTATCTGTTTAATTACCTGCTGATCTTATTCTTCTTACTGTTTGCAGTGCGTTATGGAATCAACTTATGTATTGTAAACGCGGCAAGAAAATACCAGACACTTTATATCAGCTATTCGTTTGCTACGGCAAGCTGCCCGGTTGGATGTGGCCTTATGTGCATCTCATCCATTAAGCACATTGTGCAGTATGTAAGAAACATCATCACGAATGATTACAGCAGTCTGACGAAAAAGGAGGTTGCAGCATGATCATCCTTGGAATTACATTTGTTGTTCTTTTAGCGATCGGACTTCCGGTGGCGTTTACAGTAGGTCTGTCAGCACTGTCCTTCTTTGTGACAGAGCAGGTTCCGGTACAGATCGTTGTACAGAAAATGGTCAGCAGTACCCAGTCCTTTTCCCTGCTGGCAGTTCCGTTCTTTGTATTAGCAGGAAACCTGATGAACGAAACGGGTATTACCTCCCGCCTGATCAAGTTCTGTAACCTGTTGACCGGTCATATGAGAGGCGGTCTTGCCCAGGTGTCCGTGCTTCTTTCCTGCCTGATGGGCGGTATCTCCGGTTCTGCTACAGCAGATGCGGCTATGGAAAGCCGTATTTTAGGACCGGACATGGAAAAAAGAGGATATTCCAAAGGATTTACCGCAGCAATCCTGGCTATGGGTGGTTTGATCACATCGACGATCCCGCCGTCCTTAGGGCTGATCCTTTATGGTGTTACCGGTGAGGTATCTATTGGACGTCTGTTCCTGGCTGGTATGATACCTGGAATTTTAATGACAGCAGCCCTTATGATCTCTGTAGCGTTTATTTCCAAAAAGAGAGATTATAAGCCGGAGCATGAAAGCTTTCCGAGCATGGGCGAGGTCCTGAAAGGACTTGTGGAAAATATCTGGGCATTGCTTTTCCCGGTTATCCTGATTGTAGGTATCCGTTTTGGTATCTTCACACCGTCAGAGGCAGGTGCATTTGCGGTTGTGTACGCCCTGTTTGTTGGCTTATTCATTTACCGCGAGCTTACTATCAGTAAGCTGATGGAATGCCTTTCCACCACTGCAGTAGACCTGGCAGTTATCATGTTCATCATTATCTGTTCCAATGCATTCGGTTATGCCATTGTAACAGGACAGCTGCCGCAGACACTGGCCCGCATGATTACAGCGGTATCCGATAACAAGTATGTGATCCTGCTGATCGTAATGTTATTTGTATTCTTTGTAGGAATGTTTATGGAAGCAACCGCAAATGTATTGCTACTGACTCCGATCTTCCTGCCGATCATCACATCCTATGGTTTCGATCCTGTACATTTTGGCGTAATGTACATGATCCTGATCACAATGGGAGGTATGACCCCGCCGATTGGTGTAACCATGTACACGACATGTTCGATTCTTGGTTGTCCGATCGAGGTATATACAAAGGAATCTATTCCGTTTGTAGCATCCATTATTGTGTTGCTGATCCTTTTGGCAGCATTCCCGCAGCTGGTACTGTTCCTGCCGAATCTGGTATATGGCGCAGCATAAATATAAAGAAGAAGGAGATTTGACATGAGATTATCATTTGATGAGATCCAGAGTGAGATCAAACGCGTATTCATGAAATACGGTTTAACTGAAGAAAAAGCAGATATCTGTGCAAGAATCCACACAGAATCTACCTATGATGGTATTTATTCACACGGAACCAACCGTGTTGCCCGTTTTGTAGATTATATCCAAAAGGGCTGGGTTGATGTAAACGCAGATCCGGTTATCGAAAAAGATTGCGGTGCTGTAAAGGTCATCAACGGAAATATGGGACCTGGTATTTTAAATGCACTTTATTCTGCTGACCGGGCAATGGAGATGGCAGATCAGTATGGTATTGGTATGGTCGGCTTAAAGAACACCACCCACTGGATGCGCGGAGGCACATACGGACTGTATGTTGCGAGAAAAGGCTATGTGGGCATCATGTGGACCAACACAGAGGCATGCATGCCGCCGTGGGGCGCAAAGGAGTGCCGTCTTGGTAATAACCCGTTTGTAATGGCGTGCCCGGGTCCGGATGGTGGTCCGGCAATGCAGCTGGATATGGCAATCAGCCAGTATGCTTATGGAAAACTTCAGGTAACCCGTCTGGCAGGTAAGAAGCTTCCGTTCCCTGGCGGATTTGATAAGGATGGCAATATTACCGACGATCCTGGCGCAATTGAAGAATCCATGCGTATTATGCCGATCGGCTACTGGAAAGGCTCCAGCTTCTCCTTTATGTTAGACATTCTTGGATCAATTCTTTCTGATGGTGTTGGTGCGGTTGATCTGGATGCTTCTAAGAAAGGCTCTTGCGGCGGCTGTTCTCAGGTAATGATCGTAATCGATCCGAAGAAGATCACAGATGGAGATAAAATGAGTGAGACGATCCGCCGTGCGATCGAGTACTTAAAGAGTGCAGAGCTGGCAGAGCACAGCAACGGCATTATGGCACCTGGTGAAGACTATGTACAGTTTAACAAAGAGCATGATGAAAAGGGAATTTTCGTAGATGATTCTGTTTGGGCAGAAATTAAAGCTCTGTAAAAAGTAAGAGTACTCCCGGAATGACAGACTTTCAGCAATGGGAGCATGGATATTCCGGGAGTATCGTTATTTAGGAGGAATATCATGATCGTTGATCATATCAAAAACCGCAGCCGCTATGAGCACTGTCATAAAAATATCGCAGCCGCTTTGCAGTTTATTGCAGAACATGCAGATGATCCGGAATTAAAAGATGGAAGCTATCCGGTCATTCCGGATGAAGTGATCGTTCATGTCCTTACAAAGGAAACCCATGGAAGGGATGAAGCTAAGATGGAAATCCATAAGAACTTTATGGATATCCATTATATCATAAAGGGCGCAGAAAGCTGTGCGGTAGCACCGCTTGCACCGGAGCAGGACATCGCTTATGATCCGAATACGGATAACGCATTCTGGGATTGTAAAGATAGCTACAGTGTTGTGATCGGGGAAGGCGAATTTTATGCAGTCTGGCCAATGGAGCCTCATTGCCCATTGTGCAATACCGCAGAGGCGCCAGAAACGATCCGGAAGATTATATGCAAAGTGAAAGTTGATTAGAGGTAGAACAGATGAAAGCAGTAAAGATTGTAAAACCAAATGATCTGCAGATCATTGATATGGAAAAACCGGTTCTGGATGAAAAAAACAACGTGTTGGTAAAAATCCGCGCAGCAGGCATTTGCGGATCTGATGTAGGAATTTATCATGGAAAAAATGCAGCAGCTACTTATCCGAGAGTGATCGGACATGAAATGGTCGGGGATGTAGTGGAGGTTGGCGAAAATGCCACAAAATTCAAGGTAGGTGACCGTGTGATCATTGATCAGGTGACTGCCTGCGGACATTGCTATGCCTGCCGTAAGGGAAGACCGAATGTCTGTGCAAACCTTAAGGTGCGCGGAGTTCATATCGATGGCGGCTACCGTGAATTTATGGCAGTTCCGGAAAGTGACTGTTACCGTCTCCCGGATAGCCTCTCTTATGAGGATGCAGTTATGATCGAGCCGACCACCATTGCAGTACAGGCCTGCAGCCGTGCACAGATCGAATTTGAGGATAATGTCCTGATCATCGGTGCAGGTGCACTTGGAAACAGTATTTTACGTATTGCGCGTTTATACCACCCGCAGAACATTATCGTAGCCGATATCGAAGATGGAAAGCTGGAAGAGGCATTAAAGCATGGTGCTACCTATGTTGTAAATAGCCGTACTGAAGATCTGGTAGAGAGAGTCCATGAAATTACAGATGGTTATGGACCTACCGTAGTGATCGATGCTGCCTGCTTTAAGGGAAGCTTCCTGACTGCCTGCCGCTGTGCCGGAAATGCAGGAAGAGTGATCACCATGGGCTTTAGTGTGGATCCGGATGATATCAACCAGTTTGTTATCACCTCTAAGGAGCTGGATGTAAGAGGCAGCCGTCTGCAGAACCGCAGATTCCAGACTGTGATCGATCTGGTTGAAAAGGGACAGGTAGACCTGAATGGAAGTATCAGCCATAGATTTTATTTCCAGGATGCACAGAAAGCGTTTGATTTTAACGATACCCATGATCCATCTATCAGAAAAATTGTTCTGACGTTTGACGAATAAAAGAGTGGAGGAATGAAACTATGCCTATGCAAATGGGATTTCGCTGGTATGGCGAAGGAAATGATATGATTTCCCTTTCTGATATCCGACAGATTCCTGGTGTGACCAGCATTGTCTGGGCTTTGCACGACAAGCAGCCGGGAGAAGTGTGGGAAAAGGAAGAAATCCGTAAAGTACAGAAACAACTGGAACCATACGGATTTAATATGGATGTAGTAGAATCTGTAAACGTACACGATGATATCAAGATTGGTCTGCCTATTAGAGACAAGTATATTGCCAATTATATCCAGACGATCCGTAATCTGGCTGAATTTGGCGTAAAAGTAATCTGTTACAATTTCATGCCGGTATTTGACTGGACAAGAACGGATCTTTACCATCCGGTAGGAGACGGATCCACTGCAATGTTTTACGAGACCAGTAAGATCCATGAAGATCCGAAAGAAATGGCGGATTATATTTTGAAGAATGCAAATGGTCTTACCTTCCCGGGCTGGGAACCGGAGCGTATGGCAAAGCTGGATGAGCTTTTTGAAAAATACCGTCCGGTTACTAAAGAAAAACTCTGGGAGAATCTGAAATATTTTCTGGAGGCTTTAATGCCAGTCTGCAAAGAAACCGGAATTGTGATGGCAATTCATCAGGATGATCCGCCGTGGGATATTTTCGGACTTCCGAGACTGCTTGTGGATGAAGAATCCATTGACCGCTTTTTAAAAATGGTGGATGATCCACATAACTGTCTCACTCTTTGTTCCGGAAGCTTAAGCTCCAATCCAAAGAACTGCGTGGCTGATATCGTGCGGAAGCATTGCGACCGCATTGCATTTGCGCACATTCGCAATGTGCATCATTTCCCAAATGGTGACTTCATCGAAGCAAGCCACCGTGACTGCGATGGGGAAACCGGTATTCTGGATATTGTGAAGGCATACCACGATTGTGGTTTTGAAGGCTATATCCGTCCAGACCATGGTCGTCAGCTGTGGACAGAGGGGCCAGGCAATGTACGTCCTGGATATGGCCTTTATGACAGGGCACTGGGAATCATGTATATCTGGGGAATCTGGGATATGCTGGAAAAACAGAAAAATGAGCAGGAGGGGCAGTAATCATGAAGCTTTCTGAACTGAAACATGAGGTGACTCCGGAATGGAAGGAAAAAGGATATGAATTACCTTCCTTTGATGTAGAAGCAGTACGGAAAAAAACATATGAAAACCCGACCTGGGTACATTTTGGTGCCGGAAATATTTTCCGGGCTTTCCCAGCGGCTGTATTGCAGAAAGCGCTGGATTCAGGAAAGTATGACCGCGGCGTGGTCGTTGTGGAAGGCTTTGACTATGAGATCATTGATAAAGCTTACCGTCCGTATGATAACCTGAGCCTTTTAGTGGTCCTTAAGTCCGATGGAACGATCCAGAAACAGGTAATTGCTTCTGTGACAGAAAGTCTGAAAGCGGACAAGGGCTTTGCTGATGACTGGAAACGGTTGGAGGATATTTTTGAAAACCCGTCCCTGCAGATGATCAGCTTCACGATTACAGAAAAAGGTTATTCCGTTTCTGATGCAGATCTCGAAAAAGGACTTAACCCGGGCCTGATCATGGGCAAGGTGACTGCTTTATTATATAAACGTTTCCAGGCTGGAAAATACCCGATTACGGTTCAGAGCATGGACAATTGCAGCCATAATGGAGATAAAGTAAGGCAGGCTGTTACTGCTTATGCAAAGAAGTGGAAAAGCATGGGTCTGGTTCCGGCTGGATTCCTGGAGTATGTACAGGATGACAAGAAGGTATCTTATCCATGGAGCATGATTGACAAAATTACCCCACGCCCGGATGAGAAGGTGAAAAAGCTTCTGGAAGAGGACGGCTTTGAGGATTGGGAAACGATCATTACCGATAAGAAGACCTATACGGCTCCTTTTGTAAATGCAGAAGAGACAGAGTATCTGGTTATTGAGGATAACTATACCAATGGGCGTCCACCGATGGAATTAGGCGGAGTGCTTTACACAGACCGGGAAACTGTAGATAAGGTAGAACGTATGAAGGTGTGCACCTGCCTGAATCCACTTCATACAGCAATGTCCATTTATGGATGCATGCTGGGCTATAGCCTGATTTCGGAAGAAATGAAGGACGAGGATATCCGCGGACTTATCACGAAGCTTGGATACATTGAGGCAATGCCGGTTGTGATCGATCCAGGAGTATTAAAGCCGGCGGACTTTATCAAAGCAGTTTTAGAGCAGCGTCTGCCGAACCCGTTCATGCCGGATGCACCACAGCGTATTGCTACCGATACTTCCCAGAAGCTGCCGATCCGTTTTGGTGAAACGATCAAGGGATACCAGAAGGCAGGCCTGAAAACAGATGATCTGGTGCTGTTATCGTTGGTATTAGCAGGATATTCCAGATATCTGAAAGGGATCGATGATGAAGGAAAGAGCTTTGAGCCTTCTCCGGATCCGCTGTTAGAGGAATTGCAGTTCATCGTTGCCGGATTAGAAGTAAAAGAGGGCGAACAGGACTTCTCCTGCTTAAGAAAATTATACAGCAGAACCGATGTATTTGGTGTGGATCTCTATGAAGCTGGTATGGGAGAGCGCATTGAAGCAATGGCAGCAGAATTGTATGGCGGTGTTGGCGCTGTCCGGAAAACACTGCATAAATATGTAGCAGGCAGATAAGGTGACGGCTATGAAATCTTTTATGGATGAAGAATTTCTTCTGTCAACAGAAGCGGCAAGAAAGCTTTATCATGAGTATGCTGAGATAATGCCAATCATAGATTACCATTGCCATCTGAGCCCGCAGGAAATCTACGAGAACAGAAAGTACGAAAATATCACTCAGGCATGGCTTGGTGGAGACCATTACAAATGGCGTCTGATGCGGGCAAACGGAGTGGAAGAAAAATACATTACAGGAGATGCCTCCGACAGGGAAAAATTCCAGAAGTGGGCGAAAACTCTGGAAAAGGCAATCGGAAATCCACTGTATCACTGGAGCCATTTGGAATTAAAACGATATTTTGGCTATGATGGCTATTTGAATGGATATACAGCTGAGACGGTGTGGAATTTATGTAATGAACAGCTTCAGGCAGATGGAAGACGGCCAAGGGATCTCATAAAAATGTCTCATGTCAGACTTTTGTGTACTACAGATGATCCAGTCGATACGCTTGAATGGCATCAGAAAATAGAAGCTGATCCATCGTTTGATGTGCGTGTGCTTCCGGCATGGCGTCCGGAAAAGGCCATGAATCTTACCGGACCGGATTATCTGGATTATCTGGAAAAACTGGAAACGGTAGCTGGAGTCAAGATTGACAGTTTTGACAGTCTGATCTGTGCATTGAAGATCCGAATGGATTTTTTCGAGGCAAACGGATGCCGGATTTCGGATCACAGTCTGGATTATGTTATGTACCAGCCTGCCACGGAAGAAGAAGTGGAAGCTATTTTTGCAAAGAGGCTGGCGGGAGAAAATATCACTGGACAGGAGAAAAAGCAGTTTGAGACAGCTTTTATGCTTAGGATGGGCAGGGAATACCATAAAAAAGATTGGGTAATGCAGCTGCATTATGGCGTAAAGCGGGATGTGAACATCCGGATCTATGATAAGCTAGGGATAAACGTAGGAACAGACTGTATCAGCAATTACGCGCCTGCCGCAGAAATGGCAGATTACCTAAATGCTTTGGCCCAGACAGGAGAGCTGCCGAAAACAGTCTTATACTCCTTAAATCCGTCTGACAATGCAACGATTGGGTCCATAATGGGATGCTTTCAGGACGATAGCGCATTCGGAAAAATACAGCAGGGGAGTGCATGGTGGTTCAATGACCATAAATCCGGAATGATAGAACAGATGACATCTCTTGCTAATTCTGGTGTGCTGGGCAATTTTATTGGAATGCTGACTGATTCCCGGAGTTTTCTTTCCTATACAAGGCATGAATACTTTAGAAGGATCATGTGTGACCTGATCGGAGGTTGGGTAGAGAATGGAGAATACCCGGCAGATTATGAGGTTTTGGAAAAGATTGTAAAAGGAATTTCATATTATAATGCTGTCAGGTACTTTGGTTTTGAAAAACAATTAAGATAAATCCTGACATTGTGCAGCAGAAAGCAAAAAAAGAAAACGCCTCACCGGTGGACAAAACACCGGTGGGGCGCTTTCTTTTGGTTGCAACCCTAATTTTTAAGGTTTTTTGAAAATAGCCATGTCCGGAAAAGAAAACGCAGCGGGTGTGATAGAGTGTAATGCATCAAAGGATTTCGTAAATAAATTGATTGTGTGATTGTGATATTTTTGCTTTGTTTTCTTTTACAGAACAGGACTCTTTTCATCCGTTCATAAGGTTAATGCAGGAGTTTGCGTTTTTATTGCATGAACAGGAAAAAAGTTTGAAATTTTTTGTGGAAGCGTGAAAAAGTAAGGAGCCGGTCTGAAAAGAGGCAGTCTGAAGGAACCAGGGGCTGTGAAAAATCCAGAACGTGCAAGGAATCATAATGCTGGGACTGTATGGGAGATAAGTGCACACTTATAAGTACAACAAATAATATATATAAGTAAAAACTATAAATACTAATAAGCAGAAAAAACACGCTATTCTTCGACGAAAAATTAACAAATCGAAACGCAACTGAATTCTGACAAATTCCAGGCTGATTCCGGCAGAATCCCATTATTGAACGCTATAGGAAACATGTCGAAATATTCATGTTTTTTTACAAAAACAAGCGGCGGTTTCACTCTGCTAACATCGTTCGCGAATTAACAAAAATTTCGGCCAAAAACTGTGAATCTGACATGTTTTCAAAGGAAAAAACGATTGTTATATTGTATACAATATGTAATTTTTGATTGTCGTAAACCGCGAATTATGTTATACTGACCATGATGGCAAAACGAGAGATTTTGTCGATAGCAAGTTGAAAATGTATAGAAAGAGGGTAAAGGAAAATGGGATTGGCTACATTTAAAGGCGGCGTTCATCCTTACGAGGGTAAAGAACTGTCCGAGAGCAAGCCGGTACAGGTCCTGATGCCGAAGGGAGATCTGGTATTCCCGATGTCCCAGGGAATCGGCGCACCGGCGAACCCGCTGGTAAAGAAGGGCGACAGAGTCCTGGCTGGTCAGATCATCGGTGAAGCAGGCGGATTCATTTCTGCAAATGTCATCTGCTCCGTATCCGGTACTGTTAAGGCTGTAGAGCCGAGACGTGTTGCCAGCGGCGGCATGGTAAATTCCGTTGTAGTGGAAAATGATGGACTGTATGAGGCAGTAGAAGGCATGGGCGCAGACCGTGACCCGTCCACTCTGTCCAAGCAGGAAATCCGCGATATCGTAAAAGCAGCTGGTATCGTAGGTATGGGCGGCGCTGGTTTCCCGACCAACGTAAAGCTGTCTCCGAAGAACGAAGATGCAATCGAGTACATTCTCATCAATGGTGCAGAGTGTGAGCCGTATCTGACTTCTGACTATCGCTGCATGATGGAGAATCCGGAAAAAATCATCGGCGGTCTGAAAGTTATCCTTCAGCTGTTTGACAAGGCAAAGGGCGTGATCGGCATTGAGAACAACAAGCCGGAAGCAATCAAAAAGCTGAAAGAGTTAGTAAAAGACGAGCCGCGTATCGAGGTATGCGAGCTTCTGACCAAGTACCCGCAGGGTGGTGAGCGTTCCTTAATCTACGCAATCACCGGCAGAAAAGTAAACTCCTCCATGCTTCCTGCAGATGCAGGCTGCATCGTGGACAACATTGGTACTGTCATCGCTATTTACGATGCAGTATGCAAGACCACTCCTCTGATCGAGCGTGTATTCACCGTAACCGGCGATGCAATCGCAGATCCGAGAAACTTCCGTATTAAGATCGGAACCAACACCCAGGAACTGATCGAGGCAGCAGGCGGATTCAAGACTGAGCCGGAGAAAGTCATTTCCGGTGGTCCTATGATGGGCTTTGCTATGTTCGACTTAGACGTTCCGGTCATCAAGACCAACGGTTCTGTCCTGTGCATGACCAAGGACCAGGTGGCAGCAAACGTGGAGACTCCGTGTATCCGCTGCGGTAAGTGCGTAAGCGCATGCCCGAGCCATATTGTTCCGGTTATGATGATGAAAGCAGCATTAAAGGGCGACTGCGATACCTTTGAGAAACTCAACGGTATGGAGTGTATGGAGTGCGGAAGCTGTACCTTCGTATGTCCGGCAAAACGTCCTCTGACCCAGGCTTTCAAGGAAATGAGAAAAACGGTTGCAGCCAACCGCAGAAAAAAAGCACAGGGGGGAAAGTAAACCATGGCTAAATTATTTAACGTATCCTCATCCCCGCATGTGCGGAGCGAGGAAACTACCCGCAGCATCATGATGGACGTGGCAATTGCCATGCTGCCGGCCACCGCTTTCGGTGTATTCCAGTTCGGCCTGCATGCCCTGCTCGTGATCATTGCGACTGTATTTGCATGCGTACTGAGTGAGTACGTATTTGAGAAAGTAACCAAGAGAACTGTTACCATCAGCGACTTCAGTGCCGTTGTAACCGGTATGATCCTTGCACTGAACTGCCCGTCCGAGATTCCGTTATGGATCCCGATGCTCGGTGGTGTATTTGCGATCGTGATCGTGAAGCAGATCTACGGTGGCCTGGGTCAGAACTTCATGAACCCGGCACTGGCAGCAAGATGCTTCCTGCTTATTTCCTTCGCAGGCAAGATGTCTTCCTTCACCCTGGATGGCGTAACCACCGCTACTCCTCTGAACGTGATGAAGACTGCATGGAAGGCTGGCGAGTCTAACCTTG
The DNA here is from genome assembly GCF_003480105.1 of Clostridium sp. AM42-4. Taxonomy (NCBI): domain Bacteria; kingdom Bacillati; phylum Bacillota; class Clostridia; order Eubacteriales; family Clostridiaceae; genus Clostridium; species Clostridium sp. AM42-4. The sequence goes on along the minus strand of NZ_QUIK01000011.1, from coordinate 108,815 downwards.
GCGTAGACCTTATGGCTATGTTCATCGGTAAGATCCCGGGAACCATCGGTGAGGTTTCTGTAGTAGCCCTGTTAATCGGTGCTGCTTACCTGGTATTTAAGAAAGTAATTTCCCTGCGCATTCCGTTAACCTATATCGCAACGGTTGCAGTATTCGTATTCATCTTCGGCAGACAGGATCTGAACTTTGTTCTGGCTCACATCTGCGGCGGCGGACTGATCTTCGGTGCATTCTTCATGGCAACCGACTATGTAACCAGCCCGATCACCCCGAAGGGACAGATCGTATTCGGTATTCTGCTTGGCGTGCTGACCGGAACATTCCGTCTGTTTGGTGGTTCTGCAGAGGGTGTTTCCTATGCAATCATCATCAGCAACCTGCTGGTTCCGCTGATTGAGCGCTATACCCTTCCGGTAGCATTTGGAAAGGAGGGCAAAAAGGCATGAGTAAAGGTGGATTTATGAAAGATGCCTTCGTTCTGTGCGGCATTACCCTGGTAGCCGGCGCATTACTGGGCGGCGTTTATGAAATGACAAAAGCTCCGATCGATGCAGCAAACCTGGCAGCAAAAGAGGCAGCTTACCGTACCGTATTCCCGGACGCAGCAAGCTTCGACGCAGGTGACCTGGCAGACAAGATCCCGGCAGCAAACGAGGAGATCGCAGGACTTGGCTACGGCAAAGTTATGGTAGATGAAGCTGTAGCAGCAAGCGATGCTTCCGGCGCAGCAGCAGGCTACGTTGTAACCGCTACTTCCAACGACGGTTTCGGCGGTGCGATCACCGTTTCCGTAGGTATTCAGTCTGACGGTACCGTAAATGGTATCGAGTTCTTAACCCTGGCTGAGACCGCAGGTCTTGGTATGAATGCGGACAAGCCTGAGTGGAAAGGTCAGTTTGCAGGCAAGAAGGCAGAAGTGTTCTCCGTAACCAAAGACGGCGCAACTTCTGACGATCAGATCAACGCAATCAGTGGCGCTACCATTACATCAAGAGCAGTCACGAATGCGGTGAATGCGGCAGTTTATTTTGTAGATAACTGCCTGGCACAGTAGGAGGTAGGAAGTCATGAATAAATGTATCGAACGTTTATACAACGGTATTATTAAAGAGAACCCGACCTTCGTCCTGATGCTTGGTATGTGTCCGACCCTGGCAGTAACCACCACCGCGATCAACGGTATCGGTATGGGACTGTCCACCACGGCGGTTCTGGTTTTCTCTAACCTTATTATTTCCGCACTGCGGAAGATTATTCCGGATCGTGTACGTATTCCGGCATACATCGTAATCGTAGCATCCCTGGTTACCATCGTTCAGCTGCTTTTACAGGCATATGTACCGAGCCTGTACAGCGCACTGGGTATCTACATCCCGCTGATCGTTGTTAACTGTATCATCCTGGGTCGTGCAGAGGCATATGCAGCAAAGAACGGCCCAATCGAGTCCGCATTCGATGGTATCGGTATGGGCCTTGGTTTCACCGTAGGTTTAACCTGTATCGCAATCGTGCGTGAGCTCATTGGCGGTGGTTCCTTCTTCGGCATGGAGATCATTCCGGAGGACTTCCACGTAACCATCATCGGCCTGGCACCGGGTGCATTCTTTGTACTGGCTTGCCTGACCGCACTGCAGAACAAGTTCAAAGCTCCGAGTGCAACCAACGGTTCCGTACCGCAGTCCACACTGGCATGCGGCGGCAACTGCGCATCCTGCAGCGGTTCTGCATGTTCCTCTAACCACTCTGTCCTGGAAGAGAAAAAGGCAGAAGAGCTCAAGAAAGCAGAAGAGGCCAAGAAGGCAGCAGCTGCAGCAGCTCTCGCTAAGAAGCAGGCAGCAGAGGCAGCTAAGGCAGCAGCCGAGGCTGAAAAGAAAGACGAATAAGGAGGGACAGGTAAATGAAAGAGTTAATTTTAATTATTGTCGGATCTGCTCTGGTTAACAACATCATCCTGAGCCAGTTCCAGGGCCTGTGTCCGTTCCTTGGTGTTTCCAAGAAGGTTGACACCTCCATTGGTATGGGTGCAGCCGTTATCTTCGTAATTACGCTGGCAAGCATTGCAACAAACCTGGTTTACTCTCTGGTGCTGGTTCCGCTGCACTTAGAGTACTTACAGACGATTGCCTTCATTCTGGTAATTGCAGCACTGGTACAGTTCGTTGAGATGTTCTTAAAGAAGAGCATGCCGTCCCTGTACTCCGCGCTGGGTGTATTCCTTCCGCTGATTACGACCAACTGTGCAGTTCTGGGTTCTGCCCTGACCAACGTACAGAAGGGTTATAACTTCATTTTCAGTGTAGCAAACGGATTCGGTACTGCGGTTGGTTTCACCGTCGCAATCGTACTGCTGGCAAGCATTCGTGAGAGTATTGAAGACAATGATATCCCATACAATTTCCAGGGTTCTCCGATCGTTCTGATTACCTCTGGTCTGATGGCGATTGCCTTCATGGGCTTCTCCGGACTGATTTAATGGGAGGTAGTAGAATATGACAGGTTTGCTTTTAGCGGCAGTTGTCATCGGTGCCATCGGTATCATCATCGGTGTGCTCCTGGGCATTGCCAGTGAGAAGTTTAAAGTTGAGGTTGACGAAAAAGAAGTTCTGGTCCGTGCAGAACTTCCGGGCAACAACTGTGGTGGTTGTGGTTTCCCGGGATGTGACGGTCTGGCTGCAGCAATCGCTGCAGGCACCGCTCCGGTTAACGGATGTCCGGTCGGCGGCGCTCCGGTAGCAGACAAGATTGCTGCGATCATGGGTGTTGAGAGCGGCAGCTCTGAGAAGAAGGTAGCTTTCGTAAAATGTAAAGGTACCTGCGACAAGACCAACGTGAAGTACAACTACTATGGAATTACCGATTGTTCCATGGTAACCGTAGCACCGGGTTCCGGCGAGAAGGCTTGTGCTTACGGCTGTATGGGTTACGGTTCCTGTGTAAAGGCATGTCAGTTCGACGCAATCCACGTAGTAGACGGTGTTGCTGTTGTTGACAAAGAGAAGTGCGTAGCCTGCGGCAAGTGCGTAGCTACCTGCCCGAAGGGCCTGATCGAGCTTGTTCCTTACAAGGCAGAGCATCTGGTTCAGTGTTCTTCCCACGACAAAGGACCGGCAGTCAAGAAAGTCTGCACCGCTGGCTGTATCGGATGTACCCTGTGCACCAAACAGTGTGAGTTCGATGCGATCCATATGGAGAACAATGTGGCAGTTATCGATTACGAGAAGTGCACCAACTGCGGCAAGTGCGCAGCAAAGTGCCCGGCTAAGGTTATTATCTAATCTTATTAAAATGAAAGAGTTCCGCGCTCCTGCAGTCCTTATGGACTGCAAGGGCACGGAACTCTTTTTATATCTCCACCTCACAATACATATCAATATACTCCCCAAATCTCGGCAGAGCCAGTGTCAGGAGACCTCATTTTTTCATAGGCATAGGAGGCCAGTGCCTCATCAAATTCCGGCAGAATTTCCTCCAGGCTTGCATTGTGCTGCCATTTGAGGTATCCAAGGATCTGGAAAGCAAAAGGATAGCCTTTGGTAACAAGTGCCATCTGTACAGCTGTTTTTGGCGGAAGATTAAAAACGGTACGGTAGCTGGTGGTCATGGATGGAATGCTCAAAGGTTCCAGAAAGACTTTTGGCGCCCGGTGCAAATTATTTATATTTATATATTATTATTTATACGTATTTATTATATCAAAATGGCAAGGATATATGAAAGCAAACTTTTATCAGAAAAACATCAAAATGCATAGCAATTTATAAGAATAGATGATAAAATAGGGATGTTGTTAAAAAATCGTAAAATGTTATTGTTACTAAAAGGAGAGTTTTATGAATCTGGAAAAGCTATTTCATCTCAAAGAAAACCATACCGATGTGAAAACGGAGGTCATGGCAGGTATTACCACGTTTATGACTATGGCCTATATTCTGGCGGTCAACCCAAGTGTGCTGGGCGCGTCCGGCATGGACAGCGGAGCGGTTTTCACCGCAACAGCGCTTGCATCCGCAATCGGAACCCTGCTCATGGCATTATTCTCAAATTACCCGTTTGTACTGGCACCGGGCATGGGACTGAATGCTTACTTTGCGTATACGGTGGTTCTCTCCATGGGTTACACCTGGGAGATGGCACTGGCAGCAGTATTTGTGGAAGGTGCACTCTTTCTGGTATTGTCTTTAACCAATGTGCGTGAGCAGATCTTCAACTCCATCCCGATGAACTTAAAGTATGCGGTATCTGCTGGTATCGGTTTGTTTATCGCATTTATCGGACTGCAGAATGCAAAGATCGTTGTAGATAGTGCAACCCTGGTAGGAATGTATTCCTTTAAGGCATCGATCGCAAACGGCCTGTTCCACAGCGAAGGAATCACCGTTTTACTTGCGCTCATTGGAATCCTGATCACCGGAGTGCTGCTGGTAAAAAATGTAAAGGGAAATATCCTCTGGGGTATCCTGATCACCTGGGCACTTGGCATTGTATGCCAGCTGACCGGTCTCTATCAGATTAACCCAGAAGCCGGCTGCTACAGTCTGCTCCCGGATTTCTCCAACGGAATCGCAATTCCGAGCCTGGCACCGACCTTTATGAAGCTGGACTTCAGCCGTGTGGCATCTATTGATTTCGTGGTTGTGATGTTTGCTTTCCTGTTTGTAGATATGTTTGATACCTTGGGAACCTTGATCGGTGTGGCATCCAAAGCGAACATGCTGGATGAGCAGGGCCGCCTGCCGCGTATCCGTGGTGCTTTGCTTTCTGACTCCATTGCTACCGCAGTCGGTGCAGTGCTTGGTACCTCTACGACCACAACCTTCGTAGAGAGTGCATCTGGTGTAGCAGAGGGCGGAAGAACCGGCCTGACCGCAGTGGTATCTGCAATCCTGTTTGCATTATCCCTGTTCCTGTCCCCGATCTTCTTAGCAATTCCGTCCTTCGCAACGGCACCGGCACTGATCACCGTAGGATTTTTGATGCTGACCTCAATCTTGAAGGTAAACTTTGAGGATTATACCGAGGCGATCCCGGCATACATCGCAGTGATCGCTATGCCGTTTATGTACAGCATTTCCGAAGGAATCGCCATGGGTGTTATCTCCTATGTGCTCATCAACCTGGTGACCGGAAAGGCAAAGGAGAAGCACATCACACCGCTGATGTACGTGCTGGCTGTGCTGTTTGTGCTGAAATATATTCTGCTGTAATCTTGGCGCAAGATACTTTCTGTGGTATTACGGAAAGATTTGAACTGTGTTATGGTAATTGAATGATTGTGGAAAAGATCCCGTGGAACTGCCGTATGGATGTTCCATCCGGGATCTTTTTCTTTTGATTGTAGAATCAGGTCCTTTCTATTGTAGAGCGGGATTATTTCTATATTGATAAGACAGAGTTTATCCGGCAGTGGTGGGAACGTGGTGACAGTGCAACGCTGATCAACCGTCCGCGCCGTTTTGGAAAGACCCTGAACATGAGCATGTTGGAGCAGTTTTTTTCCGTGGAATATGCGGGGAGGAGCAATCTGTTTGTGAAGTTTTCTTATTTAAAAGACAGCGAAAAACTGACGGATACAGACCGTGCATTTTTCAACCGGATGCTGTCTGAACAGGGGAGAGACAGCGACGCGACATCATCTCTGTACCAGTTATCCAGCTTTCTGAACCGGTACTATGGAAAAAAGGTGATCATACTGCTGGATGAATACGATACGCCAATGCAGGAGGCTTATGCAGATGATTACTGGGAGAAAATAGTGCCTTTTACAAGAAGTCTGTTCAATTCCACATTTAAGAACAATCCATATATGGAACGTGGAATGATGACTGGAATCACAACGATCAGCAAGGAATCAATTTTCTCGGATCTAAATAATCTGAAAGTGATTACGACTACATCAGAAGAATATGCGGATGCGTTTGGCTTTACAGAGCAGGAAGTATTCCAGGCATTGGACGAATTTCACATGGCTGGAGAACGGGAAACAGTAAAGCTGTGATACGACGGATTTACGTTTGAAGGGAAACAAGTTCTGATCATAAAAGGCTGAGAAAGACAGGGCCTGTGGCTCTCTGGTTCTTCAGAGAGCGGCAGGCCCTGTTTGCAGCAGTGATATTTGCCGGATATACTGTGAAACAATAATATTATTTTTCATCCACCACCTGGAAGATGTAGAACTTTAAATAATAGGAAGCCTGTTCACCGCCGGTCCAAAGAATCGGATGGTCGGCTGCCTGGGTGCGGTATTCGACCTGGCGGAGACGTTTGTGTACGTTTCCTGCAGCTTCGCGGATGGTCTTGGTGAACAGTTCCGGATCCATGAAATGGGAGCAGGAGCAGGTCGCAAGATAGCCACCGTCCTTCACCAGCTTCATGCCGCGCAGGTTGATCTCGCGGTAGCCTTTCACAGCATTTTTGATGGAGCTGCGGGACTTCGTGAAAGCAGGCGGGTCCAGAATGACAACATCGAACTTCTCGCCCTTTTCCTCCAGCTCCGGAAGCAGATCGAACACATCGGCACACTGGAAGGTGACGCGGTCGGAAAGACCGTTTAACTCTGCGTTCTCGCGGGCCTGTGCCACACCCAGTTCTGAAGCATCGACACCAAGAACGGAAGCGGCTCCGGCGATGCCTGCGTTTAAGGCAAAGGAACCGGTGTGGGTAAAGCAGTCCAGAACCTTTTTGCCCTTGCACAGCTTCTGGATCGCAAGGCGGTTATACTTCTGGTCGAGGAAGAAGCCGGTTTTCTGGCCGTCCTGCACGTCGACGATGTAGCGGACACCGTTTTCCACGATCTCTACTTTGGTGTCGAATGGCTCGCCGATAAAGCCTTTTACGCGCTCCATGCCTTCCTGAAGACGTACCTTTGCATCGCTGCGCTCGTAAACGCCGCGGATGGAGATACCGTCTTCTGCCAGAACCTTTTTCAGTTTGTCCAGGATCACCGGTTTCCAGCGGTCAATGCCCAATGCGAGGGATTCGACAACCAGAACATCGGAAAACTTGTCGATGACGATGCCCGGCAGGAAATCTGCCTCGCCGAAGATCAGGCGGCAGCTGGAGGTATCCACGGTGGATTTGCGGTATTCCCAGGCATTGCGGACACGCATCTCGATGAATGCGTCATCTACAACGGTATCTTTTTTGCGGGTCATCATGCGGACGGTGATCTTGGAACGGGTGTTGATAAAGCCCTGTCCCATAGGATAGCCGTCGAAGTCGGAGACGGTGACCATATCACCGTTCTCAAAATCCCCTTCAATTTTATCGATCTCGTTGTCGTAGATCCAGGCGCCGCCGGATTTTAAGGTGCGGCCTTCGCCTTTCTTTAAAATAACATTTGCAGACATAATAGATATGCTCCTTTATGATTTTTTTGCTTCTCTCTTCGCCTCTAAGTTGGAAACAACCATGGTGCAGGCTGCGTCACCGGTGATGTTGACGGTGGTACGAGCCATATCGAAGATACGGTCCACACCGGCTACCAGGGCGATGCCATCGACCGGAAGTCCGACAGAGGTCAGTACCATAGCCAGCATGATCATACCGGCACCTCCATGCATTTCATGAAAATCTCGTTTAAGTCATTGAAAGCATTTACGACGCGGACATTTTTCCGCCGACCAGACCAATGGTAACGGCAAACGCGGTCGTGAACAGGTAGAAGATGACGGTCTTCAGTCCGATCGCGCACCGACTTTTTTGATATCACTCATGGAAATGATGCCGCACATAATGGAAAACAGAACAATCGGTACGACGATGAACTTGACCAGATTCAGAAAGATGGTTCCGAATGGTTTAATAAAGGTTTCTGCAAAATCTGCGTGACTCTGCAGCAGCAGTCCGGCGACGATGGCGAGGACCAGTGCAATGAAGATTTTCATTGCCAATGACATTTTCTTTTTTCGTTTATACTTGTATACCCCTTTCTCTTTGGTAATGTTTGTAAAAGATCACTACTGGACACGTTTTTGTGAGCAGTAATGAAAAATCTGAATTGGGGAAAAGCATTGGTGCGGGAAAGCCCGATTGGCTGCTGATGCAGTAAAAAAGGAGACACTGCACCTGAACACACAATGTCCCCGTTGACATTACTTTTATCTTAGCATATCCTTAACGGATGCGCAACCGCTATTGAAGGTGCAAAAAAAGCATGATAGAATAGAAATAATCATGAAAAAACAACAGAACCCCTCTTATATAGGAAGGAAAAAACGTATCTATATGAAAGAAAGCAGAACGGAAGAAACAAGAACGGCGGAAGTGAGAATGACGGAAACGAGAGCAGCAGAAACGGGAACGGAAGAAGCGAGAATGACGGAAGCGAGCAAAAGAAGAAGGAATAAAACGGGATCAGCAGAAACTGCAATGCTACCGGCTCTGCAAAAGCACGACCGGACGAAATATAAGCTGGCGGCCTCCATCAAGGAATGTATGAAGACCACGCCGGTCGACCGCATCACTGTAAAGGATATCGTGGAGGGCAGCGGACTCACCCGTCAGACTTTCTACCGCAATTTCAAGGACAAGTATGACCTCATCAACTGGTATTTCGATAAGCTGGTGCTACAGTCGTTTGAGCAGATCGGTATGGGAAATACGGTGGGCGAGAGCCTGACCCAGAAATTTGAGTTCATTTTAAATGAGAAAGCATTTTTTACCGAGGCATTCCGCTCCGATGACTATAACTCGGTTAAGGAGCATGACTTTGAGCTGATCCTGCAGTTTTACAAGGATCTGATCGCTCGAAAGACCAGCCGTCCGCTGGGAGAGGAACTTGAGTTTTTACTGGAGATGTATTGCCGCGGTTCGGTGTACATGACAGAAAAATGGGTGCTTGGCGGCATGAAGGATTCACCGCGCCGGATGTCTGATAAGCTGGTTGAGGCGATGCCGCCGAAGCTGGAAAAAGTCTTTTCAGAACTGGAACTCTTATAAAATGTTACAAATTAAACAAAATAAATTGTGAGGAATCCACAAAAATGAGAAGAAAGTGACAGAAGTGATACTTTGTCACTTTCTTTTTCTCATTATACTTGTTAAAATAATATCAGTTCGTGAGAGGAAAAATGCCAAACGATTTCGTTTTGGCAAAGTGTCACGAAGAAATTCAGCAAAACAAGAAATCAAATGAGCACAGACTCAAGGAGGATTTTATCATGGCAAACAGAATCGTTTTAAATGAAACTTCTTATCATGGCGCAGGCGCTATCAAAGAGATCGCAAATGAGGTAAAGACCAGAGGCTTTGCAAAAGCTTTCGTATGTTCTGATCCGGATCTGATCAAATTTGGCGTAACCAAGAAAGTAACCGACGTATTAGACGAGGCTGGTCTTGCTTATGAGATCTACTCCAACATCAAACCGAACCCAACCATCGAGAACGTGCAGACTGGTGTTGCAGCATTCAAGGCATCTGGCGCTGACTACCTGATCGCAATCGGCGGTGGTTCCTCCATGGATACCGCAAAAGCAATCGGCATCATCATCAACAACCCGGAGTTCGAGGATGTCAGAAGTCTTGAGGGCGTAGCACCGACCAAGAAACCGTGCGTACCGATCATCGCAGTTCCAACCACTGCAGGTACCGCAGCAGAGGTTACCATCAACTACGTAATCACCGATGTTGAGAAAAAACGTAAATTCGTTTGTGTAGATACCCACGATATCCCGGTTGTTGCAGTGATCGACCCGGATATGATGTCCAGCATGCCGAAGGGCCTGACCGCTTCCACTGGTATGGATGCATTAACCCACGCAATCGAGGGTTACATCACCAAGGGTGCATGGGAGATGACCGATATGTTCCACTTAAAAGCAATCGAGATCATTTCCAAATCCCTGCGCGGCGCAGTAGCAAACACCCCAGAGGGCAGAGAAGGCATGGCACTTGGTCAGTATGTAGCAGGTATGGGCTTTTCTAACGTAGGTCTTGGTATTGTTCATTCCATGGCACACTCCCTGGGTGCTGTTTATGATACCCCGCACGGTGTAGCAAACGCAATCCTTCTGCCGACGATCATGGAGTACAACGCTCCGTGCACCGGTGACAAGTACAAATACATCGCAAAGGCAATGGGCGTTGAAGGTGTCGATTCCATGAGCCAGGAAGAGTACCGCAAGGCAGCAGTCGATGCCGTGAAGAAACTGTCCGCAGATGTAGGTATCCCGGCAGACTTAAAGGCAATCGTAAAAGAAGAGGATCTGGACTTCCTGTCCGAGTCCGCATACGCAGATGCATGCCGTCCGGGCAACCCGAGAGACACCTCTGTAGAAGAGATCAAAGAGCTGTATAAGTCTCTGATGTAATAGCAATCTGATACATAAAACACGAAAGGACCGAAAGCTTCCGCCCCGCCGTATGGCTGGGCAGGAACTTTCGGTCCTTATTCATTGTGTTAACAATGCTGTTATATTGTTTCTTCTCCGCTCCGGTGCGCAGCCGGTGTCTGTCCGGTATATTTCTTGAATAGCACATAATAATATTTCACATTGGAGAATCCCACATTCCGCGCGATGCTGTCTATGGATTCCTGACTGTTTCGCAGGAGTGTTTTGCTTTCCTCCAGGCGGCAGGTGTTGATGCAGTCGTTGATGGAGTGACCGTAGGCGCTGCGGAACATGCGCCCCAAGTAGGCGTTGTTTAATTGCAGGCGGTCGGCAATGCTCTGGGCATTCAGTTCCGGATCGTGGTATTCCTGCTCTACGATTTCCTTTACCTTTTGCGCCAGATTGGAGTATTTCTGTGCTTTTTTCTCACTGTAATTTTCGCAGATCACAGCAAAAGCTTTTTCGAAAGTCCGGTCAATCTCGGAAAAATCGGAGATCTGCTCTACATGTTCCGGCAGCAGGCGTTCTTCCTCTGTAAGAAGATCGGAATGCAGGTCTTTTAAGATCCGGCAGATCGTGTCTTCCGTACGGTTCAGGATATACTGGAACGAATCGTAGCGGTAGGTATAAAGCCGGTCCCGGATTTCCTGCCACTTGGCGAGGCTGGATTCCAGCTTGCCGGCTTTTAAGCGTGCAGTCAGTTCTGTAAAATCTTTGGTGGAAACCGAGTTTTCCGCAGTCTTCTTTTCCAATTCAGTTTCCATAACAACGGTTTGTGCCGCATCCAGTACCAGCGCCAGGCGGTGCAGCTCCCGCAGATTGCCAAAGTGAGAGGTCAGTTCCTGAAAATCAGAAAAGAGTGTGCTGACAAATACCCGGCATTCCAGCGTATCCGCAAGCTGTTTTGCGAATGCGTTCTGTGCATCCGGAAAAGCGTAAGAGGCAATGCAGGCATAAATATTGTCGGATTTTGTGATCAGGATTTCCGGGTGCTCCTGCAGGGCGGCACGGTAAATATCACTGCGGTGATGTGCCTGAATGAGCATCAGTCCATAGGGCGGGACAGCTGTCTTGAAAAGGCGGTCTGCATCTGCCGGGCGTTTTTCCAGCAGCATATCATAAAGAATCTGCTCCAGACTGGTGCGCTCGGATTTGGAAACGACATTCTCAAGCTGTTTTTTTAGCGGAAGTGTTTCTTCATTTGCTGTTGCTTTGAGTGCAGAATCTGTTTCTGGCTCACCAGTCAGACAGGAGTCAATCTGCCGGATGGCATCTTTCATTCGGAGCATAGGCAGAAAACTGTAAAACAGAAGTGCCAGAAGCAAAGCACCGAACAGAAAGCTTAAGCCGATGATGATGCGGGTCGTGATCTGGCGGAACCGGTAAAAACGGGGAACCAGCTCCCGGATGGAGGTGATCCGCAGATAAATATGTCCGCTATCCGGTGACTCATAGTAGAGACAGATTTCATTCCGGTTTTTTCCGAGAATGTAGCCGGATGGCGGATTCTCGGTATCTTCATGGATCTGCTTGTAGTAAGGCTGGCTGGAGGCGCAGAGGGCTTCATCTGCGTAGAGCAGAGGGTTACCGGCAAGGTCCAGAACGATAAAGTCGGAGGAAGGATTGGCTAACAGAAGAAAGTTCTGGTACCAGTCATCGTGAATGGTGACAACCAGTGCGTTTGGCTTCGGCGTGCGGTCCGGGTAGAGCTCATAGAAGATAAAGGCATAGTAATTGTGGTCGCTGTGTTCCTCGTCCCCGTCTTCGTGGCAGTAGACTGCATGGAAGCGCTGGTCTACAGAACGGTCAGAGAGGAGATCGCGGATGGGAATTGCATTGACATCCTCCAGCTTGCGGGCAAAGAACGGACCGGTAGAGTAAACCGTATCCGTGTAACCGTTGTAAACGTAGATGGCTTCCGTGAAATCTGCCGCATTCAGGGAACTGTTCAAGTCCTTCATGATGTAAGATTTTTCTGCCTCGGTAAAGCCGTCTTTCCGGAACAGCGTGGAAATCGTATTAGAATAGAAAAGCTGCCGCTCGAAATTTACCATGGAAGAATTCAGGGTTTCCGTCATGGCATTCACGGAAACGGCAAAGTCGCGGTTGGAATCGGAAATGGCATCGTAGGTGATCTGCTCAAAAAAGCGGGTCATGGAAAATAAAAGGGATACTGCGAGTGCCAGAGTAAGAACACCGGCCAGGATATAGCGGAACTGCCGCTTTAAGGTTCCGGTCAGTTTTCTGTCAGAAACAGGAAAAGGGAGGAAACGGTCTGTTGTTTTACCCATAAAAAACTACCTCCAGGTTCAAAAATTGTACATAGTTCAATTTCCGTATATTTTGTACTTTACACATATTACCACAAAATATACAATGAACTCAACAACAAACGACAAAGAAACATACAAAACGCATAAAAGATGTTGAATTGTCGTTAAGATTCAAGTTTAAAAAAGGAACTTTATATTAAGGAGGGTTATGAAATGAGAAAATGGAGAAAAGCAGCAGCAATGTGTATGGCAGCCGTTATGATGTGTTCCATGACAGCGTGCGGATCCGGTAATAAGGAAAGCGCAGGCACAAGTGCAGCACCGGCAGAGACCAAAGCAGAAGCAAAGAGTGAAGGAAGTGAAGCAGTTTCTGGCGAGAGTTCTGCATCTGCCTGGACCCCGGAAGAAAATGTGACCATGATCGTAGCGTATAAAGCAGGTTCCGGTACCGATAATACCGCACGTGTTCTTTCCCAGTATGCAACCAAATATGTAGGAAAGACCATTGTCATCGATAACCAGGAAGGTGGTTCCGGTTCCATTGGCTGGACTGCTCTGGCAAACGCAAAGCCGGATGGTTATACACTGGGGTTTGTAAATCTGCCGACTCTTTGTTCTAATATTGTAGACGGACTTGCTAATTATACAATGGAAGACTACGTTCCGATCTGCAACCATGTAAATGAGACGGCACTGGTTCTGGTGGCAGCAAACAGCCAGTTTAATACGCTGGATGATCTGGTTGCTTATGCAAAAGAGCATCCGGGTGAATTAAAGGCATCCACCAACGGCAACAAGGCATCCAACCACATCGGCGCACAGCTTCTTGCAAACAGTGCAGACTTTGAATACACCGACATCCCTTATGGCGGTACCGCAGACCAGCTGCTGGCATTAAGACAAGGCGAGGTTGATTTCTCTGTAGCAAAAGAGGCAGATATTGCATCCATGACTTCGGAAGTAAAAGTTCTTGGCGTATTCAGCCCGGAGCGTATGGAGTCCATGCCGGATGTTCCGACACTTGGCGAGCTCGGCTATTATGACCAGTGGTATGGCAGTGCCCGTGCCATCGTAGCACCGAAGGGAACTCCGCAGGAGATCATCGACTTCTATGCAGATGCATTCAAGCAGGCTATGGAAGATCCGGAATATGTGGAAGCAGCAGAAAAAGCAGGCGTAACCACCGCTTATATGAATCCGGCCGAAACCCAGAAGCTGCTGGATGACCAGTACACCTTCTGTACGGATGTTACCTCCAAACTCTGGAACGATTAAGCTTGTGCAGCAAGAGTCAGATTGGTTTTGATTTTCCATGAGACAGAAATCAGGCTGTTTCATCTTGCATATGGGGACTGCGAACAATGGGAACAGTCCCCATATGCGCTAAGAATGGATGCATGTCTGTAAAACAGGCACAAAGGAAATCTGAGTATACATTTCGGCGGAAAGGAATGAGAGCATGAAAAAAACAGACATTGGTGTTGTAGGATTTATGTATGCAGTCGCTCTGTTATTTTTATCCATGACCTTAAAGCTTCCGAAACCAGCGCAGGCATATCCACTTTTTATCATTGTGCTTTTGCTGGGACTGACCACACTTTATGTGGTGCAGATGATCATCGGGGCAAAAAAGAAGGGCGTTGAGAGTGGTCTGGAGGATTTTAAAGGATTTCTTCCAAAACAGTTTTTTCCAATTCTGGTCATGATCGTGGTGTATCTGGTTCTGATGTATTTTGTGGGATTTTACATTTCCACGGCACTGTTCATGGTAGTATCCCTGTTATTTCTCAAAGTGAAAAAATGGCAGATCCTGCTGTCGACAGCAGTCATCCTGCTTTTGGTATACTGCGCATTTACCCTGTTCCTTGGCGTGAAGCTGCCGATGGGAATTGTGTTCGCATAGAGAGGAGGTCTGGCATATGTTAGGTACATTAAGCTTAATGGGCGGCGGTTTCATCAGTGCGCTGAATCCCATCAATATTCTGGCGATCATAGCCGGAACCACCATTGGTATCGTCATCGGATGTCTTCCGGGACTTTCTGCAGCCATGGGTGTTGCATTACTGTTACCGATGACCTTCTCCATGGGAGCATCCACCGGTTTGATCATTCTGGGGGCGATCTACTGTGGCGCGATTTTTGGCGGATCTATTTCCGCGATTCTGATCCATACACCGGGTACACCGGCATCTGCAGCGACTGCCATCGAGGGATATCAGATGACGCTGCAGGGCAAAGCAGGAAAGGCACTTGGAACGGCATGTATCGCTTCCTTCTTCGGTGGACTGCTTTCCTGCATCTCCCTTTATTTTTTTGCGCCAATTTTGGCCCAGTTAGCTATGAAATTCGGTTCACCTGAATATTTCTGGCTCTCCATTTTCGGTCTGACCATCATTGCAGGCGTCTCCTCCAAGTCTATGGTCAAGGGTCTGATCTCCGGTGCACTGGGGCTGCTTCTTTCCACCATCGGCATGGATCCGATGGAGGGTGTGCAGCGTTTCATGTTCGGCCAGTCTTCCTTATATGAAGGTATCAATGTGACCTGTGCCCTCATTGGTCTCTTCTCCATGAGCCAGGCTCTTATTCTGGCAGAAAAAGAAATACGTGCGCGTGGAACCGCAAAGAAATTCAAAGACCGGATGTTATTAAATAAAGAAGAAATAAAACAGATTGCACCTACCGTGGGACGTTCCTGGATCATTGGAAACCTGATCGGAATCCTGCCGGGCGCCGGAGCTTCCATTGCCTGCTTTTTAGGCTACAACACATCCCGCCAGTTCTCCAAACACAAAGAAGAATTTGGACACGGCAGCATTGAAGGTGTAGCGGGTTCTGAGGCAGCGAACAATGCCGTAACCGGCGGCTCCCTGATCCCGATGCTGACCCTTGGTATTCCGGGGGAGAGCGTTACGGCAGTGCTGATGGGCGGCCTGATCATTCAGGGGCTGACTCCCGGACCGGATCTGTTTGTGGGTGAGACCGCAAAGATGACCTACACCTTCTTTGCCGGCTTTGTACTGACCCAGTTTGCAATGCTCGGCATCGGCCTGTTAGGCTGCCGGATTTTTGCACAGATTTCCAGACTGTCCGACGCGATTCTGATTCCGGCAGTATCCGTACTCTGTGTGGTTGGTTCCTATGCGATCCACAAAAACTTCCTGGACGTTGTCATCATGATGATCTTCGGCGTATTAGGATACCTGCTCCGCAAGTTTGACTTAAACAATGCGGCAGTTGTACTCGCTCTGATTCTTGGACCGATCGGTGAAAAAGGTCTGCGTCGTTCTCTGGCACTGTCCAAAGGCAGTCCAGCCATCCTGTTCTCCACTCCGGTATGTTGGGTGCTGATTGTCCTTTGCATCTTCGGTATTCTGTCCCCGATCTTCATGAACCGGGTGGAAAAAATGTCCATGGAAAAGGCGGAAGAACAATGACAGGCCTCTGGCGAAGTCTGATGGATGCAGCATCAGGCTGGAATACTCTGGCAATTTTTCTGCGGCTGGTGCTGGCGATGCTGAGCGGCATGGCCGTCGGTATCGACCGCGGACTCAAACGGCGCGGCGCAGGCGTCAAGACCCATGTGCTGGTCTGCCTGGGCTCTGCCCTGGTCATGATGACCAGTGAATACATGGTGTATGCATTCCCGGGGGAAAAACTGGACCTGGCGAGACTTGGAGCCCAGGTCATAAGCGGTATCGGTTTTCTGGGAGTTGGAACCATTTTGGTGACAGGAAAAAACCAGATACGGGGTCTCACCACCGCAGCGGGACTGTGGACCAGCGCCTGTGTGGGACTGGCCATCGGCATCGGCTTTGCGGAGGGGGCCATCTTCACCCTGATCTTCATGATGCTCACATTAAAGGTGCTGACCCGGGTCGATGTCCTGCTCCACCGCTATGCCAAAGTCTTTGACCTCTATATCGAGTTTGATTCCAGCAAAAATGTCAGCCAGTTCCTGCAGCGCATGCAGGAACTGGAAGTCAAGGTCAACACGCTGGAACTGACAAAAGGAAAAGGCCCGGATAAAGTGCCAAGCGTTGTCATCAGCATAGAAATGCAGAAAAAAAGAATGCGGGTGAATTTGCTGGATGAGATCCGGACGTTGGAATTTGTGAGGTATGTGGAGGAGTTGTGAGGGTTGGGGGGAGAGATATTGCTCCCTGAAATTGGTGAAAATGAGAAAATGGCTGTCCCGGCTTGCGCAAGTGCGTGCGGGATAGCTGTTTTTATTTGTTATCGGTTCATTCGATTTCTGCGCTTTCGGCAAGCGGCAGATGAAAATATGGATGCGATTTATGTCAATTATGGTCGAGAAGAATTTCTTGCATTTTCCTGAACATGACCAGTAAAAATGGCACTCCGGAATTGATTAGTTTGTTACAATATATGAAAGACACAAGAAGCGATAATCCCAATATTTTGTGTTGGGATAACCGCCTTACCCAGATTGATGAAGTTGTAAAAGAGGTAAAGCAGTCAGAAGAATGGGAGGCTGTGCAGATGAGCATTTTATTGATAGGCATGGAGCGGGGACAGAAAATAGGAGAGGCTTTAGGAGAAGCCCGGGGAGAAGCTTATGTGTTGACGGATTTGATAATCAAAAAAATGAAAAGAGGTCTTGCACCGGAGCAGATTGCAGATATGTTGGAAATTAATCTTGCCATAGTGAAAGAAATATGCAACGTAGCCAAAGACTATGCACCGGATTATGATGTGAAAAAAATCAGTGAAGTTTATCAGAAGGAATCATTATGTCCAACCGCAAAATAAGTAACAATGAAATAAGACATGAAAAAGATGCCGCAGAATGGAGTTATCGGTATCTGTCAGCTGTTTAAAATAGCAGAGCATTCATTCGATTTCAATACTTTCTGCAAGCTGCTCCAACTCTTCCAAAGAGAATCCTTCATCGGTTGCAAACGATTCAAATGGGGTAGCCTCATCGAGAAATCTGCTCGGTACATGCAGATTTGCGCATAATGTTGATTACAGGAAATGCAACCCTTTGCATAATCGATGGAGCAGATGCAGCTGTTCATGGACTTGCAGGTGGAAATTTTGTGAGCTTTATCTGTCATCTGAATCTGGTAGGATGGGCAAGGCTGGTGATGTTGGTATTAAAAGAACTGGCAATTCGACTAGGCTCGGTGGCGGACCAGATCATAGAACGATTCTGGGATGAAATGGCAAATCATCTGACTCCGGTAGAGCGGGAGCGGATTCATGCATTTTATCAGCGTATGCAGGAATACGACCAGTATCTGGATTTACTGCTTGCCGAGTATGTGAAACAGGTAGAGAAAGAATACCGGGAATTATATCAGGAAATCCAGGAGACGTTCCGGGACGATACTTTTGTCGGTGAGCGGGCGGAGCATTCTGTGAGGCTGGCAGAGGCTGCGGGAGTAAAAAAAGAAAAGATTGTGCGAAGCCTGGATGACTTGGATGACCTGTTTTTGTAGCAGCGATGAGCATACAAGGGTATATATGAAAGATTGTATGCTAGTAGAAAATATAAGTGAAAATAAAAAGGAGTGCTACGAAAGGGTGTTGAAAATCCCACTCCGATGTGATATGATTTTTTCATTAGCGGACATTTCCAGATGCCGCAGCCAATACAAATGCAATGGTGCATCCTCTTAAGGAGGCAATGCACCATTTTTTGGTTGCAGCAATAGAACTCTCGTTACTGTTCACAGATAGGGATTTTCTGAACTGAAAATCCCGTATGATGCAGTTTTGGCAGCAGATTTTGCCGATTTGGAATGCGAAGCATCGGCAAAATCATGTTGTTGGGCACGCATGCGTGAACAGCAGCGAAAATTTGGTTCGCATCAAGGAGGATATTATGAAAAAGAAGCTCAGTCTTATGCTGGCGGCTGCACTGACGGCTGGCCTGGCGCTGACCGGCTGCGGCGGCAGCAAAACTTCCGATACAATAGAGAATACAGCGAGCGCAGAGAGTGAAACTGCTGCTGAGGTGAAGGGCGTGGACGTGGATACGACCGGTTACCTGGTAGCTGCATTGAATGCGGATATCCAGACGGCAGATGTCCAGAAGACCTCTAAGGATTACGAGGTTCCGTTCAATATTTTCGATCGTCTGGTTGATGTTGAGGTCGACGCGGACGGCAATTCCAAGATCGTTCCGAGTCTGGCTGAGAATTGGGATATTTCTGACGATGGCCTGGAGTACACGTTCCATTTAAGACAGGGCGTGAAGTTCCACAATGGCAATGATTTTACCGCGGAGGATGTGGCTTACACCTTCCACCGCATGCTGACCGTTGAGGGTGGCGTGAATACCGAGTTTATCGACCAGATCAAGGGTGCGAATGAGCTCTTGGCTGGCGAGACCGATACACTGGAGGGTGTTGAGGTGGTGGACGATTACACCATCAAAGTGACTTTAAAGGAGCCGTTTGCCGGTTTCCTGGCAAGCATTTCTTCCCCGGGTGTTTCCATTTATGACAGCGAGGCCACCGAAGCAGCAGGTGATCAGTTTGGTATGGATCCGGCAGTGACCGTTGGTACCGGTCCGTTTGAGTTTTCTTCCTGGAGCTTTAACAACCAGCTGGTTCTGACCCGCAACGAGGATTACTGGAAGGGTGCTTCCAAGCTTCCGGGTGTTGTCATCAAGATCATTCCGGATACCGAGACCCAGTCCATGATGTTTGAGAGCGGCGAGCTTGACATTCTCGACCTGGACTATGCGGCAGATTCTGTTGACCGCTTTACCGAGACGTATCCGGACCAGATCGTGCAGGGACCGCGTGTTGGTATCGTGTACTTTACCATGAACTTTAATAAGGAGCCGTTCCAGGATGTCAGAGTCCGCAAGGCGGTTCAGATGTCCATCGACCGCCAGGCAATCCTGGATGCGCTTTACGGCGGCAGAGGACAGGTGGAGCAGGGAATCTTCCCGCACGGCCTCATCGGCTTTAACCCGGATCAGGAAGAGATCAAGTACGATCCGGAGGCTGCAAAGGCGCTGCTTGCCGAGGCTGGCTATGCCGATGGCTTCGACATGGAGATTGCAGCAGACAGCTCTGCTTCTGACACCATGACCATGGCGCTGGAGATTGTCAGCGACCAGCTTGCTGAGGTTGGCATCCGCGCAGAGATCAAGAATTACGATGAATCTACCTGGTTAGAGACCAGAAAATCCGGTGAGCTTGGTTCCTTCATGTCTACCTGGTCTGCCGATTACAACGACCCGGACAACTTCATTTATACCTTCTTCGGAAATGAAGAGAAGACGAAGATCCGTTCTATCAACTACCCGGATACGGAAGTGATGAACCGTGTAGCGAAGGCGCGTACCATTGTGAACGAAGACGAGCGTCTGGCTGAGTACAAGGCACTGGAAGAGAAGATCGTCCACGAGGATGCGGCATGGGTGCCGATGTTCTCCAGACTGCATCTGTTCGCAGTCAGCAAGCGGGTTGAGGGCTTTGCACCGTTATGGAGCGGTCTGAGTGACCAGCTTTTCTACAACGTATCAATCAACGAGTAGGATCGTGACCGGAGGGAGTTTCCGAAAGGGACTCCCTCTTTTGCCATGTAGAAACGCAGAGGAAGGAAACATTCATGGCCGGTCTGCATGTCAACGGGCATGCCAGATTGTGTGTCTGCATAGAAGGAGGAGAAGGTTTTGTTTAAGAAGATACTGAAGCGGATTCTGATTTCTATTCCGGTTCTGGTGGGCGTGGTGCTTCTGATTTTCATCATGCTGCGCATTGTCCCGGGCGACCCGGTTACCACCATGATGGGCGAGCATGTGAATCCGGCGGTGATCGAGAAGATCAGCAAAGAGATGGGGCTGGATAAGCCTTTGTATGTTCAGTTTTTCCAGTATATTGCCCACGCGCTGCGGGGCGATTTCGGCACGTCCTACCGGCTGAACCGGAATGTGACGAAGATTATTTTAGAGGCATTTCCGAACACGGTAAAGCTGTCGCTTCTGGCGGCGGTAGTTGCCTGGGTGATCGGCATTGTGGCAGGTATCATTGCGGCGGTGCGCCAGAATAAGCTGCTGGACCGCCTGTTTATGGGTGGTGCCCTGATCGGTGTTTCCATGCCGGTCTTTATGACGGCGCTGGTACTCCAGTATTTATTTGCGTTTAAGTTCAAGTGGTTCCCGGTTTCCGGTTTTGATTCCTTCCGCGCCATGATTCTTCCGGCGATCGTGCTGGGGTGGAACTCTGCGGGAAGCATTGCCCGCATGACCCGCTCTAACTTGGTTGAGATCATGCAGAATGACTTTATCCGCACAGCGCGGGCTAAGGGTCTGTTGGAGTCTGGTGTCATTGTAAAGCATGCGCTGAAAAATGCCATGCTCCCAGTTGTGACGATGATGGCGCTGCAGGTGTCCAGCATGCTGTCCGGCGCTGTTTTAACGGAGAGTGTGTTCGGTGTTCCGGGCATTGGTCGTCTGGCAGTCAATGCCATTGAGACCAGAGATATGCCGCTTTTGCAGGGCACCGTTATTTTTACTACGATCCTGATCATTGCAGGAAACCTGGTGGCAGACCTGCTTTATAATGTACTGGATCCGAGAATCAGGGAGGGCGCGTAAATGACAGAAGAGAAGAAAACACAGGAACTGTCAGAAAACGGGCAGAACAACATGGAAAACACATGTGTATCCAAAAGTGGAGCAGATATGGCAAATGCACAGGAAAAAGAGAAGACCGTAGAAACCGTGCAGCAGGATGGCACAAATGCAAAAAACATGCAGACAGATTTCAGCGCTCAGATTGGCGAGGCAGACACCTGGCTGGACAAGGCGAAGATTCTGGTACGTCAGAATAAGCTGGCAGCATTTTCTGCACTCTTGATCATCCTTATGATCCTGATCGCAATCTTTGCCCCGGTGGTGGCGCCTTACGATCATTTACAGCAGAGCCTGGCAGACCGCCTGCAGCATCCGAGCGCAGCGCACTGGCTGGGAACCGATGAGCTGGGGCGCGATGTCTTAAGCCGCATTATTTTCGGTGCCCGTATTTCCTTAACGATTGGTCTGGTGCCGACGCTCATTTCCATGGCAATCGGCACCGTGCTTGGCATGTATGCCGGTTTCTATGGCGGAAAGGTCGATTTCATCATCATGCGTCTGGCGGATGTGATGCTGGCATTCCCGTCCCTGCTTCTGGCTATGGTGGTCATGTATACCATGGGTGGTGGTCTGATCAACATCTTCATTGCATTAAGCCTGGTAAACTGGGCGGGAACGGCCCGCATTGTCCGCTCCCAGACCCTTTCTTTAAAGGAAAAGGAGTATGTGGAGGCGGCACGCAGCATTGGCGTGAAAAAATGGGTCATCATGTTCCGGCACATCCTGCCGAACTGCATTCCTTCCCTGATCGTGCTGTTTACGTTAAATATTCCGTCTGCAATTTTGTCCGAGGCATCATTAAGCTTCCTGGGTGTCGGTGCACAGCCGCCGAGTGCCAGCTGGGGACTGATGGTTGTGCGCGGAAAGAAATATCTGTTTTCCGAGCCGTGGCTTTCCATTGCGCCGAGTGTTGCGATCATGATCGTAGTGATGGCATTTAACTTCCTGGGCGATGGTCTGCGCGATGTGCTGGACCCGTATCTGAAGGAGCAGTAATGCCGGAACTGCATGGAAAAAGACAGCAGTGGTGATTGGCTGTGCCTGACGGGCAGGAGCAGTTGCCAGCAGAGAAGGAGCATTTTTGCCTGACAGGGGCAGGAATGAAAAGGAGAAGAACATGAACGATTCAATCGTATTAGATATCCGTGATCTGAAATCCCACTTCTTTACCGCGAAGGGGGAGGTGCCGGCAGTGGATGGCGTCAGCATTGAGGTACCGGCTGGAAAGATCATTGGCATTGTAGGAGAGAGCGGATGCGGAAAGAGTATGACCGCCATGTCTGTTATGGGACTTTTGCGTTACCCGGGCAAGGTGGTAGGCGGAAGCATTACCCTGGAGGGACGCGACATTACCCACCTTTCCCCGCGGGAACTGGCGAAGGTGCGCGGAAATGAGATCTCGATGATCTTCCAGGAGCCGATGACCTCGTTAAACCCGGTCTATCCGGTGGGAAAGCAGGTGCAGGAGGCCATTCTTTTGCATCAGAAAGTTTCAAAAGAAGAAGCAAAGCAGCGCGTTATTGACATTTTCCGTGCAGTCGGAATCCCGGAGCCGGAGAAGCGCTATAAGAGTTATCCGCATCAGCTTTCCGGCGGTCTGCGCCAGAGAGTTATGATCGGTATGGCTATGGTGTGCCGCCCGAAGGTGATGATCGCCGACGAGCCGACCACGGCGCTGGACGTGACCATTGAAGCACAGATCTTGCAGTTGATGAAGAAACTCTGTGAGGACCAGGGAACCTCGATCATCCTCATCACCCACAACATGGGTGTGGTGGCGGAAATCTGCGACTATGTGTATGTCATGTATGCGGGCAAGGTCATGGAGCAGGCAGAGACCTTTGAGCTGTTTGACCATACCGCGCACCCCTATACGCAGGGACTTTTAAAGTCCATTCCGAAGCTGGATGGACAGGAAAAACGGCTTTACACGATCGAGGGCGTGGTGCCGAACCTCTTACATCTGCCGAAGGGCTGCCGCTTCTGTACCCGCTGCGAATATGCGGTGGAGCGGTGCAGAAATGAAGAACCGCAGATGTATGAGAGTGCCGAAGGGCATAAGGTGCGGTGCTTTCGGAGCGAAAATGCCGGAGCAGAGGAGGTGAGCGTGAATGGAGACAACTGAAAACACAACATGGCTGGCAGATCAGCCATGTCTGGATGGGCTGGCAGAAAACCAGCAGACAGAAAACAGCACGAGTGAACGCAAGCTTCTGCTTCGCACCAATCATCTGGTAAAGGAATTCCCTATTGGCGGCACAAAGAAGGATCCGCTGGTGGTGCATGCAGTGTCTGATGTCAACCTGGAAATTTACGAAGGTGAGACGCTGGCGCTGGTCGGAGAATCTGGCTGCGGAAAGAGTACGTTAGGGCGCTTGCTGATCCGCCTTCTGGAGGCAACCTCCGGTAAGGTGGAGTTTGAGGGGCAGGATATCACTGCCATGAAGGAGTCGGAGTTTGCGAAGATCCGCAGACAGCTGCAGATCATCTTCCAGGATCCGTACGCTTCCTTAAATCCGCGTATGAGCGTGGCGAAGATCATTGCAGAGCCGCTGACAACTTATGGAATGAAAGATAAAAAGCAGTTGGAAACACGGGTGAAGGAGCTCATGAAAGAGGTCGGGATCCCGGAAGAATTTTATAACCGGTATCCGCACCAGTTCTCCGGCGGACAGCGCCAGCGAATTGGCATTGCCCGTGCCATCGCACTGAATCCGAAACTGATCGTCTGCGATGAGCCGGTATCCGCGCTGGACGTTTCCATCCAGTCCCAGGTGTTAAACCTGTTAAAGGATCTGCAGGAAGAATATAAGCTGACGTATCTGTTTATTTCCCACGATCTGAGCGTGGTGAAATTTATCGCAGACCGTGTGTGTGTCATGTTTTTGGGAAGTATCTGTGAGATCGGGGATACGGAGTCGCTGTATGCGCATCCGCTGCACCCGTACACCCGCTTTCTTATGAACGCGATCCCGAAGGCAGACCCGCATCTTCGGACCAAAGAAAAGGAGCTGCTGGTCGGCGAGATCCCGTCTCCGGTGAATCCACCGTCTGGCTGTAAATTCCACACGAGGTGCCCGTATGCACAGAAAATTTGTGGAAAAGAGCAGCCGCCATGTAAGAGTTTTGGGGATAGAACGGTGTTCTGTCATTTCCCGCTTGAGAGCGCGGAGCAATAGAAAAGAGGAAACAGATCATGGAATTTGTATTTGAGCATGTGCGAAAAGAAGAGGCGGACGAGGTCCTGGCTCTCTACCGTTCGCTGGTCGGCACTCCGTTTTGTGCCTGGACAGCAGACTATCCGTCTCGTAGTGACGTAGACTTTGACTTGTCCCGCAATGCATTATTCTGTCTGCGGAACGAAGAAAACGGAGAGATTGCCGGAGTTATCTCCATCGATGAAGATCCAAAGGTGGAAACGCTGTCCTGCTGGACGAAAGAGCTTCAGCCGGGGCGGGAACTTTCCAGGCTCGGTGTGCGCGAAAGCTACCAGAACCAGGGAATTGCCAGAAAGCTGATGGCGGGGGCGATAGAGGAACTGCGCAGCCAGGAATTTAAAAGTGTACACATCCTGGTGGCAAAGGAAAATAAAAAAGCACTGGCGTCTTATAAGGTGTTTGAATATGAAACAGTCGGGGAGTGTTTTTTACACGAACACGATTACTGGTGTTACGAAAAAGCATTATAATAGAAAGAAAAAAGCTGATGACTTCTGCGGAAAAAACGCAGGGTATCAGCTTTTTTGATATGGATCCGGCTGTGACGGTAGGAATTCTGGATCCGCTTAGTTTGTTTTCTCGGTGAGCAGTTCCAGAAGCGCAATCGGAGCCAGAGGTCTGGAAAAATAATATCCCTGGATCATATTGACACCCCACTGTTCCAGCAGGTCCAGTTCTTCCTGGGTTTCCACACCCTCTGAAATGATCAGATAGCCCATCTGCTGGAATGCAGCCACGATACTCTGATAGAAGGTAGCGGCTTTGACATCAGAACAGATGTGAAAGAGCAGGGAGCGGTCCAGCTTGATCGCAGCAAACGGAAGCCGCATGACGGTATTAAAGTTTGCATAGCCGGAGCCGAAATCATCCAGGCACAAGAGAATCCCGGCATTGGAAAATTCTTCGACAGCCTGATTCAGGATATTATTGTATTCGGTTGCCACGGTTTCCGTAATTTCAAACTGGAAATAGGAATGCGGGAGACCGAATTCATCTATGATCCGGATAAAGCGGCGGCTGCAGTCATTTTTGATCAGATCCAGCGGAGAAAGGTTGAATTTGACCGTATGGAGCTGTTTCATCAGATCTTCATGGTCTTTGAGGAAGCGGCAGACACGGCGAAACTGCAGGTCGCTGATCTGGTCGACCAACCTGTTCCTTTCTGCAATCTGAATGAACATATCGGGAGAGATCCAGCCGTACGTCGGGTGACGCAGGCGGCTTAAGGCTTCCAGGGAAACGAAGCATTTTTCATCCAGGGAGTAGACCGGCTGGTAATAGACTTCAAACAGATCCTTTTCAATGGCGGTATGCAGAAACTGTTCGATTTCTTTATTATACACAAAGCTGCTCATGGTTTTCTGGTCATCCTGAACGGTCTCAACGATGCCATTTCGCGGAGCAAGAGATTCCAGATATTCTGCATATTCCAGGATGGACCCTCCATCATTCAGCTTTTCTGCATTGAGGATACCGCAAAGAATGGCAGGGGAGGATAGCTTGTCAGAAGTTTCTGCATTCAGTCCGGAATTCTGCTGAAAAAGCTTTTTTATTTCCGTCAGGAAATATTCATATTCCTGCAGGGAAGAGGCCAGTACGAGAAATCGTTTTCCGGTGATGCGGAAAACCTGCAGTCCGCAGATTTCTTGAAGCTGTTCGGAGATGAGCTTTAGAAACTGGTCCCCACTCTGGGTACCGGCTGCCCGGTTGATCTGGTTTAACTGGTAAAAGGTTATGGTGATCACGTGGAAACTTTTCTTTTCCGCGAGAAATTCTTCTGTTTTCCGGATGAAGTATGGTTTGTCATAGAGCCCGGTCAGACTGTCGGTATTGGCATGTGGATTGTTAATGGTCAAAAACAGTGTCAGGACTGCAAGGCTGAGCCCAAATCCAGTCATCAAAAGCGGTTGATACAGCGCCTGAACGATGACACCGAAAGCCGACAGTACAAGAATCTGAAACAGTGCCTTGATGGTCGCCGGACCAAGTGCTTTTCTCCGGAAAATGATGATCAGAGTGGCTTCTGCAATATGGAGCAGGGCACAGTAATACATGAGCATGTACAGTGGGCCTTTTACGTAACCGGTCTGAGATTCAAAGAAAAACATATTGCCGGTAAACTGATTGCTCAGGATCAAAAAGAGCAGGATAAGTGTTGGAAAGCCCAGGATGAACATTTCACCGGGATGAATGTGCTCTTTTTTATGAAAGGTCCGGATGTAACAGACCAGAACGAAAGGAAGCAAGGTCTGCATTAGGTAAAAGATGGTAGTGGACAAAATGGCGCCCATTCCAAAATCACTATGACCGGAAGCAATGTAGTAAGTGCTGATCAGTTCAAAAAATACATCCAGAATTCCAAGCACTGCCAAATAAAGAAATGTGCGGTTATTCAGATCGTTTGGGCGCTTCTGATTAAAAAACTGCCACAGAACGATGGTAAGAATGATGAACGCGGCAATCAGAAAATCGGAATTATAACTCATAAGGATTCCTCCTGTTCGGACATTCTTTTGTATGGATTGCTGACCTGGGAAGCGGCGGTCTGTCCGCTGCTTTTGTGCTGGTCATAATCGGCCTGGCTCTTCCAGCTGCTGATACTCTGTGTATTTCCCAGGCTGTCTTTAAAATAGCTGTGTCCCAATGTAAGACATACCTGGCAGCGGCTGCTGCCGGACGCATTGAATCTGCGAATCTCTTTCTGCAGCATGGTTTCATAGTCAGAAAAAGAAATTTTTGGATCGGTAAGAATGACGGCAAATTCATTTCCATCGGTACGGAAACATTCAATCGGTTCCGGTGAAAGTTCCCTGCAGACATTCTGGATACACTGCGCGGCACTGATGATCAGTTCATTTCCGGCACTCATGCCATAGGCCGCATTGGCTTCTTTCAGATCCTCCAGTTTCAGAAATGCCAGGAATGCATTTGCGTATTCATCAGAATGCCGTTCCAGTTTTGCAAGATAATGTTCGAAGGCTTTTTTGTTTTTCAAGCCGGTCATCCGGTCTTCCATGGACATTTTTTCCCGGATTTCCTGTTCCATGCGGAAGCGGATATCGTTTGTGATCTTACAGATCAGACCCCAGAACAGAAGCAGGATATACAGCATGATTCCAAACTGGAAGATGGCATCATACCAGTAGATCTTAAAGAGCCAGTATAAGATCAGGGAGATAATGCCGCCCACGCCAAGGATCGCGAATGCAATCAGACAAAGCCCGGCTCCCCGGTTGTGTGTGGTCAGGTATTCGCGGCGTAACAGCAAAATCATGGTAATGACTCCGGAAAACAGCAGGATATGTGTGAGGAAAAGCATATGGATAAACGGTATGCCTGTCAAAAGGTACCAGATCCCCTGGAAAAAAGCATTGGCATAGAGGGCTGCGATCCAGAGACCGGGAAGCGGACTCCTTTTTAATGTCACAGTATTTTGTACGAAGTGAAGCATGGGAACGGACATCAGCATGAATGCGTAAAAGGAGATGAGGCTTCCAATCGCAATTTCTTTTCCATATACATGATAAATCCCTGAGTCGGTAAAGGACCACAGAGAACACAGGAACAGAAACAGTGCGACATCCAGAAAACGTGGTTCGTGAAAATCGTGATATTTCAGGTACAGGTAAATGGCAAGGGAAAGAATCCCAATGCCCAGCATGCCCGCCAGGACGGCAAAGGAAAGCGCATGGTCAATCAGATGCTGTCTTGTCACTGCTGAAGTGGGACCGAAAATGGGCGCGTAAATAAACTGGGGGCTGTCTGGCATGTTTCTATAGACCAGGCAAAGCGGACTGCTTCCGGTCGTTTGTGGGAGGAAAACATCAGCCCAGAGTTTTCCCTTCATCTGGTCATTTTTCAGAAACGCATTTTCCCGGTACTGATAAAGAAGGGAGTCTCCCATGCGGATCTCAAGGCCATACTGGATGCCGCGGGCGGAAAAAATTTTCCCGGCATCGGATCTGGTCAGTTTGTCACAATACAGCGTGAGGCTGCCGTCAGGTCCCGGTGTCAGGTTTGCCGGAAGTCTCACTTCGATGCGCTGTCCGTCCTGCAGTCGGTACCAGTCGCTCACAACGGATACCGGCGCGTTCACGGCAGGCTCTGGTTTATAAAAGCAAAATGACAGAAAGACCAGACACAGCAGCAGAAAACCAATTGCTGCGTATTCCAGTTTTTTCCATTTCGAAAGTTTATTCATGATCCATCTCCTAATGTAGAATGCAGGTATAGAATTTTGCCTGATAGTCTTATTATATCGTACAGAGTGTTTGGATGACAAGATTAGATGGCAAAAATGAGAATCTTCGCTTTACAAACCGTGGAAAATACAGTAAAATAGCGCCTGGGAATGAAGTTCTCCCGTGGGAAACCAAAACCGCTGAAATAAGGCTGATGACTTCTGTGAGAAAATCACAGGGGTCACCAGCTTTTTTTGCATTGCATATCGAGGAGTCACCAGTGGCGCGTCCGATGATTTCGCGTACAATAAGGAGGAGAAAATATGTTAACATCACTATCATTCATTTTTCTGGCAGGTCTGGCCATGGCGGCGATCTGTGCACGTATGAAACTGCCGCGCATCATCGGTATGCTTCTGACCGGTATTGTGCTTGGGCCGTATGTGCTGGATCTGCTGGATCCGTCCATTTTGTCTATTTCATCCGAGCTGAGGCAGATGGCGCTGATCATCATTCTGGTAAAGGCCGGACTATCCTTGAACCTGGCCGATCTAAAGAAGGTGGGACGGCCTGCCGTGATGATGGCCTGCGTTCCGGCGAGCTTTGAGCTTCTTGGGTATGTATTGTTTGCGCCTGTGATCCTTGGTGTGAACCGGATCGAGGCCGCTGTTATGGGAGCTGTTCTGGCCGCTGTTTCACCGGCCGTTGTTGTGCCGCGCATGGTGAAGCTGATCGAAAACGGATATGGTACGAAAAAGAGCATTCCGCAGATGATACTGGCGGGTGCTTCTTGCGATGATATTTTTGTCATTGTCCTGTTTTCTACGTTTTCCGGGATGGCGCAGGGCGGAAGTGCCAGACTGATGGATTTTGTGAATATCCCGGTCTCCATCATCAGCGGCGTGATCGTTGGTGAGGTGGCAGGATGGCTGCTGAGTCTGTTCTTTGAGACGGCTTATGCGAAGGAGCATTATGTCCGCAACAGCATGAAAGTGATCATCGTACTCGGAGTTTCCTTCCTTCTCATGTCGGTGGAAACCTGGTTAAAGCCATTCATTTCCGTGTCCGGGTTTCTGGCTGTGGTCAGCATGGCCTGCGTGCTGAAATTGCGCAGTATCAAAGAGGTGTCTGCACGTTTGTCTGAAAAGTTTGGAAAGCTGTGGCTTGCAGCAGAGGTACTTTTGTTTGTGATGGTGGGTGCGGCGGTGGATATCCGTTATACTGTGGGAGCTGGACTGGCGGCGGTTGTTATGATCACAGTTGCCCTGTTTTTCCGTACCGTGGGCGTGCTGCTCTGTCTGGTAAAGACAGCGCTGAACTGGAAGGAGCGTCTGTTCTGCGTGATTGCTTACCTGCCGAAGGCAACTGTGCAGGCCGCGATCGGTTCTGTTCCGATGGCGATGGGATTGCCCTGCGGGCAGATCGTACTTTCTGTGGCAGTCATGGCGATTCTCATCACGGCACCGCTTGGTGCGTTTGGCATGGATAGCAGCTTTGAACAACTGCTGGGAAATAACACTCTGATAAAAATTGACAAAAAACGATAAAATTCAGAAAAAAGCCAGGATCAGTTTTTGAAAGCTCTTGGTTTTTGCGAGCTGATCGAAGAATACCAGGTTATGGAATATGTATGGGAGATAGTGGACAGCGAAATTTTCCTGTGAAATTTTTATAAAATAAAGCCATTCTGTGCTGACAATTTCACAAAAATCGGATATACTTGTGCCTGGTAATTGCGGAGTATTACGCAGTTGCCAGGTTTTCAGATCGCATAGAAAGAGAGTGATACCCTATGATAGATGAAATTATGGAATACAACCGGAAATTTGTGGAGAACAAGGGCTACGAGCCGTACTTAACCAGCAAGTACCCGGACAAAAAGCTGGCTATTTTGACCTGTATGGATACCCGCCTGTTGGAGCTTCTTCCGACTGCGCTTGGCATCAAAAACGGCGATGCCAAGATCATCAAGAATGCAGGTGGCGTGATCGTGCATCCTTACGGCAGCGTGGTGCGAAGCCTGCTGGTCGGTATTCTGGAACTGGGCGTGGAAGAAGTTATGGTCATCGGCCATACCGACTGCGGCGTACAGGGCATGGATGGAAGCGAGATGTTAGAGAAGCTGGTGGAGCGCGGCATTGACCAGCAGCACATTGATATTGTGCGCCACAGTGGTGTTGACCTGGAGCGCTGGCTTGGCGGCTTTGAGTCTGTGGAATCTTCCGTTCACGAGACTGTGCGCCGCTTAAAGGAGCATCCGCTGATGCCAAAGGATGTGCGCATCAACGGATTTATCATGGATTCTGCGACCGGAGAGTTAAGACGGGTCGAGGGCTAAAATAAGAAGTCTACCGGTTGACATAGCGCCACAGCGTGGTGCGGCTGATGCCGAGCCGTTTTGCGGCGGCGGTCTGGTTCCCATCGCAGAGTGCCAGAACGTGCAGCACAATGTCGCGGCTGATCTGGTCTAAGGACTGCTCCAGGTTTAAGGAGAAGGCTGGTTTTTCTTCGGCGGCTGGCTGCCCGTGAGACATCTCATGAGATATTTCATGGGATGTGGCGTGTGCGGGATGTTCGGCCGGAAACAGAACAGATTCTTCTTTTAATATAGTTTCAATGGTTTCACCGGATATATAGGCGGTGCTGGTTCCCAGCACTGCCTTTTTTAGTATCCGTTTAAACTGCGTCCGGTTGCAGGGGTAGTCGTAATCCAGAAGAAGGCGTGCGGCCTCATCGCTCAGGCCGACTACCTGGCGGCCAAGGTCCTGGTTTAACGTATCGATGTAAAGACTGGCCGAAGCGACCAGATCGTTTTTCTGTTCTCGCATCGGATTGGTGGGAAGCGGGATGCAGCCGAGCATGTTGCTGTATTCCAGAGCAGCGTGGGGAAGATGTCCGTCCCTTGACTGGGTGCAGGAAAAAATCAGCCGGTTGCGGACTTGAAGGTTCGTATCCAGGATAATGGATAGAAGATGCTTCTGGCGCTGCAAGGAGAGCACGCCCAGGTTGGAAATGTAGATCGTGTTCCCATTATCCGTGAAGGGGGAATTGTAGTGGTTGATCAAGAAATTCCAGGTCTTGTCGTTTAACAGGGCACAGTTGATCACATACAGCGGATTGTTGCAGCGATGGCTCTTGGCGTAGTAAATGTAGGCAATACGGTCCTTGCTGGTCCCAATCTCGCCGGTGATCATGAGCGGTGCGTCGGAGGCGGCGAATTTTTCGGTGGCAGCGATGATGCCGCGTGCGAGCTCTGTGTTGCTGTAAAAGCTTTCAGAAAAGTTTTTTTCTGCCCTTTCTTTGTCCATAATGGTGATGCCGTATTTGGAATGGCTGAGCGGGATCTTGGATGGCATGATACGGAAAATGAGGTAGGACTCCTCTCCCTCCTCGGAGAAGCTGGAGCGGATGGAATAGAGCTGGTTTTCCAAGGTAATGAAAAAGGAACGGCGCGGGATGTTTTTGGATTTGGAGATTTCCTTTTTCAGGCATTCGATGAAGGCGTCCTCTTTTCCTGCATCCAGGGTGGAGTACAGGCAGTTACCGTTTAGATCCAGGATCAGGTGGCGGTTGGAGCTGCTGTGGATCAGCGTCTGCATCATGGCGTTGGAGGATAGCAGTCTCTGGTTCTGGTGCCAGGTGCGGATTGCCCCCTCGATCGCCAGCCGCACACTTTCTGCGCTGGAGGTCAGGATGATCGGGGTAATGCCGATCAGCTTTGCGTGGTCGTAGGGGATCATATCGCAGATAACGGTTTTGTAGCCCTGTTCCTTCATATTATCAAGCAGACGGTCGGAATCCTTCCAGTTTTCAGGGGAAAAGGAAAAAATATCCAGCTTGATCTGCAAAAGATCGCAGAGATTTTTGGCAATGGTGGTCAGGGACTGGAAGCCCAGCAGAGCAAATTTGGTTCTGGTGTTCTGGGCCATTTTGATACAGCGCAGAACATCGTAGTAGCTGATGCCGATATCGATGACAGGAATGTGGACGGCCTGTGAGATCATGTTTGCGGTATTTGCACGGGATACGATGATGTCGTATTGCTCGCTGTAGCGTCTGGCAACGGCAAGTCCCTGTTCCATGCTGCCGGCCATGGCGTTGAGCTCAATTTCCGGGTACTGCAGTGCACATTGTTTCATGAGTGTGACAAGTCCTTTATAAGGTGCGATTCCAAGAATGCGGATTTTTTTCGTCATAAAAACCTCCAAGTGTTACAAAGTTAAACATATTATACAATAAATTCATTGAAAATCAAAGCTATTTGCGTGTAGAATATAAATCGTATGAGAAATAAATCTTAAATTTTTGAAAATTAAGATATAAGTGTTTCAAAAATGAACAGTAAGAGAGGGGTGAACACAGTTGGAGGACAGATACCTGATCATTGCGGACGATTTCACTGGCGCGAATGACACTGGTGTGCAGCTTCGGAGAAGGGGCTTTGCAACGGAGGTGTTGTTTTCCGGGAAACCGGTCGGAACGGAGCATTCGGTTGTGATCGATACGGAATCGCGGACGGTACATCCGGACCACGCATACGAGATCGTATCCCATGCGGTAGAGTCGGTGGATTTCTCAGGTTTCCGCTATGTGATCAAGAAGGTGGATTCTACCATGCGAGGAAACATTGCGGCGGAGGTCAAAGCGGTCGATGAAAAGTTCCAGCCGGAGCTGGTCGTTTTTGCACCGGCGCTTCCAGATCTGGGGCGTACAACGGTAGATGGAGTCCAGTGCTTAAACGGTGTGGAAATCTGCCGGACAGAGCTGGCTCTGGATCCGAAAAACCCGGTTGTGGAAGACAATCTGGTCCGTATGCTTGCAACAAGCTATGACGAAAAGGTATTTTTAAAACGCCTTCCCGATGTGCGCAGCAGGGACTTAAGCTTTGATGAGGGAAGAATTTACGCCTGCGATGCAGAGACGAACGACGATCTGAAAAAGATCCTGGTTGCAGCCGGACAGACCGGGAAAAAGGTGTTATACATCGGAACGGCTGGCCTTGCGGACAATCTTATGCAGCTGGAGCGTCCGTCCCTTCCGGCGTTTGGTGTCGTGGCGAGTGTCAGCACTGTCACAAACCGCCAGATGAAATATTGTGAGAAAAAGGGAATCCACATGGTGCAGATTCCGATGCACCGGATCCTTTCCGGCGAGGAGGATACGGCTTCCTATCTGGAGCAGACCATAGAATCCTTAAAGAATGGGGAGGACACCATTCTTCTTGCGAACACCTCGTATGACAGGGAGGAGCTGGAGCTTTCTTTTGAGGCAGGCGAAAAGCTTGGCCTCGGACCGGTAGAGACCGGCGATAAGGTCCGTTCCATCATCGGTCATCTGGCCTTGCAGGTACTGAATCAGGTTCCGGTATCCGGAGTATTCCTGACCGGAGGCGATACTGCATTGGGAATGCTGGCAAACATCGAGGCAGACGGATCGGAGATCCTCTCCGAGATCCGGGTAGGCATCCCGTTAGTCCGGGTGAAGGGCGGTTCCTTCGAGGGCTTAAAGCTGGTTACCAAGGCGGGAGCGTTCGGGGAAGACGACGCGGTTGCATTTGCACTGAGAAAGTTAAAGGAAACGATTTAATCCATATATCATGAAGGAGGAATCACAATGAAAGAATTTGCATTACCTTACGGAAAAGAAAAATTAACAGCAAAGATCGAAGATGAGCATTTTGCAGGTGTTCTCTTATCTGAGCTTCACAGCTACAAGGCACCGAAGAGCGGTGCAGAGCTGGTACAGGATGCCCTGGAGCACCCGATCGGAACCCCGAGACTGTGCGATATGGCAGCAGGCAAGAAAAAGATCGTGGTTATTTCTTCTGACCATACCAGACCAGTACCGAGCCATATCATGATGCCTCTGATCTTAGCCGAGATCCGTAAAGGAAACCCGGATGCCGACATCACCATCTTGATCTCTACCGGTCTTCACAGAACTACAACTAAGGAAGAGCTGGCAGCAAAATTTGGTCCGGAGATCATGGCAAACGAGAAGATTGTAGTGCATGATTGCGACGATAAGGACAATCTGGTTTACTTAGGAAAGCTTCCGTCCGGCGGCAACCTGATCATCAACCGTCTGGCAGCAGAGGCTGACCTGTTAGTAGCAGAGGGCTTTATTGAGCCGCACTTCTTCGCTGGCTTCTCCGGCGGCAGAAAGAGTGTCCTTCCGGGCGTTGCAAGCCGTGAGACTGTTATGTACAACCACAACTCCGGTTTCATTGCTGACCCGCATGCACGTACCGGCGTGATCGAGGGCAACCCGATCCACAACGATATGCTGTACGCAGCAAGAGCAGCAAGACTGGACTTCATCGTTAATGTTGTCATCGACGCAGCACATGATCCGATCTTTGCAGTAGCTGGTGACTGCGATCTGGCTCACAGAGTTGGCCGTGAGTTCCTTGCTTCCAAGTGCCAGGTAGATGCGATCCCGGCAGATATCGCAATCTCCACCAACGGTGGTTACCCGCTGGATCAGAATATTTACCAGTCTGTAAAGGGCATGACCGCAGCAGAGGCAACTGTAAAAGAGGGCGGCGTGATCATCATGCTTTCCAAGGCAGCAGACGGACATGGCGGCAAGTACTTCCATGAGACCTTCCGCGATGAAAAAGATCTGAACCGTATGATGCAGACCTTCCTCGACAGAAAGCCGGAGGAGACCATCATCGACCAGTGGCAGTCCCAGATCTTTGCAAGACTGCTGTTAAAGGCAACCGTAGTATTTGTTTCCTCCTGCGATGACCAGCTGGTAGAGGATTTGCATATGGTTCCGGCACACAGCATGGAAGAGGCTATGGAGAAGGCAAAAGCAATCGTGAAGAAGGACGATTACAAGGTAACCGTAATCCCGGATGGCGTATCCGTGATCGTAAGAGAATAATCGAAAGAGGAGGAATATTATGAAATTTATCCTGATACCGGATTCCTTTAAAGGAACCTTAAGCTCTGAGCAGATCTGCGAGATCGCAAAGGAAAAGGTAGAGAAGCATTTTCCTGGGGCAGAAACCGCATGTGTTCCGGTTGCGGACGGTGGTGAAGGCTCTGTAGACGCATTCTTGACTGCGCTTGGCGGCAGCAAGGTATCCGTAAAGGTAAAGAATCCTTACTTCGAGGACATGGATTCCTACTACGGACTGATCCATGAAGGAAAAACTGCAGTCATCGAGATGGCTTCCTGTGCAGGTCTTCCGTTAGTAGAGGACAGAAAGAACCCGAAGCTGACCACGACCTATGGCGTTGGCCAGCTGATCCTTGCAGCAGCAGAAAGCGGCGTTGAGAAGATCATCGTAGGTCTTGGCGGCTCCAGCACCAACGATGGTGGATGCGGGGCAGCAGCTGCAGTAGGCATCAAGTTCTACGACAAGGACGGCAAGGAGTTTGTTCCGACCGGCGGAACCACCGCAGACATCGCAAAGATCGACCTGAGCGGAAAAGCAAAGGTTCTCGACCAGGTTGAGATCGTTACCATGTGCGATATCGACAACCCGATGTACGGACCGAGCGGAGCATCTTACATCTTCGGACCTCAGAAGGGTGCTGACGAGGCAATGGTTGAGGAGCTGGATGCAGGCATTAAGAATTTAAGCCGCGTGATCGCAGAGGCAACCGGCGAGGACATCAGCCAGGTACCGGGAACTGGTGCAGCAGGTGCCATGGGTGCCGGCATGATCGCTTTCTTTGGCTCCCGTCTCCAGATGGGCATCCAGACTGTACTGGATACCGTAAACTTCGACGAGATGATCAAGGATGCAGATTACATCATTACCGGAGAGGGCAAGCTGGATTCCCAGAGCCTTCGCGGAAAGGTAGTTATCGGCATCGCAGAGCGTGCGAAGAAACAGAATAAGAATGTGATCGCTGTTGTAGGTGGTGCAGATGACAGTGAGATTGATAAAGCTTACGAGATGGGCGTGACCGCAGTATTCCCGATCAACCGCCTGCCACAGGATTTCTCGGTCAGCCGTCACCACAGCAAGGAAAACCTTGGCTACACGGTCGATAACATTTTAAGATTACTTGCAACAAAGTAAATGCTTTAAAAGGGGGATAACAGAATGAACATTTTAAAAACTGTGAAAAAGATTCCTGGCGGATTAATGGTAGTTCCGCTGCTGTTAGGTGCGATCATCAACACGTTTTTCGGCGGCACCATCTGGACCATGTTTGATGGTACCTTTACCACTTACCTCTGGAAATCCGGTGCAATGCCGATCCTGGCAGTATTCATTTTCTGTAACGCGACAACCATCAACTTTAAGAAGGCTGGTGTTACGATCTATAAAGGCGTAACGATCACGCTGGTAAAGGTTGGTATGGGTATCATCATCGGCTTGATCTGCGGTAAGCTCTTTGGCGAGGCTGGCTTCCTTGGCCTGTCTACCCTGGCAATCGTAGGTGCGCTTGCTAACTCAAACGGTGGTCTGTACGCAGCTCTTGCAGGTGAGTACGGCGATGCGACTGACGTAGGTGCAGTTTCCATCCTGTCCATCAACGATGGCCCGTTCTTCACCATGGTAGCATTAGGCGCTGCCGGTGTTGCAAAGATCCCGATGTCTGTTTTAGTTGGATGTATCATTCCGGTTATCGTAGGCTGCATTCTTGGTAACCTGGACGAAGATATCCGTAAGTTCTGCGAGCCGGGTGCTTCCATGCTGATCCCGTTCTTCGCATTCCCGCTGGGTGCAGGCTTAAACATCATGAACCTGTTAAAGGCAGGCGCTCCTGGTATCCTCTTAGGTATTGGATGTACCGTGATCACCGGTCTTGCCGGTTACCTGGTTTACAAGCTGTTAAAGATGGATTATCCTGAGGTTGGTGGTGCGATCGGTACTACTGCAGGAAACGCAGCAGCAACTCCGGCATCCGTAGCAGCAGTAGATGCAACCCTGTTAGCAGTATCTGAGGCAGCAACTGCACAGATCACCGCAGCGATCATTGTTACCGCGATCTGCTGTCCGTTACTGGTATCTACCCTTCACAAGATGGAAGAGAAGCGCAGAGCAGCTAAGAAATAAAAAAATGAATGGATTTTTGGCCCGTGACTGTGAAGCATTGGCAAAATCCGTTGTGTAATCGCTCAGGAAAGGGCCGGATGGATTGACGCCTCCGGCCCTTTCCGTGTAAGATAGAAGTGTGATATGAAATGGAAGATTCAGGAGGTTTTGGTATGAGCGAAAAGAAGATTGTGGGAATTACCATGGGAGACCCGGCCAGCATTGGACCGGAGATCACCGTGAAGGCTTTTGCGGACAAGTCTTTATATGACCTGTGCCGTCCGGTCGTAGTGGGAGATGCCTGTGTGATGGAGGCAGCACTGCCGATCGTAGGACACACGGAAATGAAGATCAACTCGGTCAAGGATGTTGCGGATGCAAAATTTGAGTACGGGACCATCGACGTGCTGGATATGGGACTGGTCGATATGGACCAGTTAAAACGCGGTGAGGTTTCCGCTATGTGCGGCGAGGCAGCCTTCCAGTATGTGGCAAAGGTGATCAACCTTGCGTTAGAGCATAAGGTGGATGCAACTGTCACCAACGCCTTTAACAAAGAGGCTGTTAACCTGGCTGGACATCATTATTCCGGTCACACCGAAATCTATGCAGAGATGACTGGAACCAAAAACTACACCATGATGCTGGCCCATGAGAACTTAAGAGTGGTTCATGTTTCCACCCATGTATCCCTGCGCGAGGCATGCGACCGCGTGAAGAAGCAGCGTGTGCTGGATGTCATCCGGATCGCAGATAAGGCATGTAAGGAGCTGGGAATCAAGGAGCCGAAGATCGGTGTTGCAGGCCTGAACCCGCACAGCGGCGAGCACGGGCTGTTTGGCCATGAGGAGATTGATGAGATCATCCCGGCAATCGAGGCAGCCCAGGCAGAGGGCATCAACGCAGACGGCCCGGTACCGCCGGACAGCTTATTCTCCAAGGCAAGAGGCGGCTGGTATGACATTGTGGTTGCCATGTACCACGACCAGGGACATATTCCGTTAAAGGTAGTAGGCTTTGTATACAATCATGAGAAAAAGGCGTGGGATGCAGTTTCCGGTGTGAACATTACCCTGGGACTTCCGATCATCCGTGTATCCGTAGACCACGGAACCGCCTTTGACCAGGCAGGAACCGGAACTGCCAGCGAGCTGAGCCTGCGTAATTCCATCGAATACGCAGTCATGTTTGCAAATAACCGGCAGTCATAACATTTAGGCTGCTGCAGAACAAACTGCGGCAGCCAGTTCAAGTGAAAAAAGCCGGACAGTCCCCGAGGGCACTGTCCGGCACATAAATCTGGCAAGATACGGGGACATCGGCGCAGACGCTGGTATCTCCTGTTTTTTAATGTAAGGAAATTCTTCTAGCGCATGACATTTGTGTCCCCGGTTTTCATAATGCGGAGGATTTCGTCTTCGCTGACCAGATTGAAGTCATGCTGGATCATCAGCTTCATAACGCTGGCGGTAATGGAAAAGTCGATCAGCTTCTGTGGGGAAAACTGGTGGACAAGCCCATGAATCAGGGCACCGGCAAAGGCATCCCCTGCGCCGACAGCTTCGAAGCTATGCACGGTATGGACAGGACTTTCGTAAAAATGTCCGTCTTTCAAATAAATGCCCATCCAGTCCCCGTCCTCAGCGGTTTTCAAATTGCGCAAGACACTGGCAACGGCGCCGCAGTTCGGGTAAAGCTCCTGAATCTGTTTCATTCCCTGACGGTAAGTTTCAATCTGGTCGATGCCGTGGGCCATGTCACCGTCGAAGGCGTGGATGCCAAGGGTTGCTTCGAAATCCTCGTCGTTGGCGATACACAGGTCTACATACTGCATCAGCTCCTTCATGACGGACTGGGCCTTCTCGCGGGACCACATTTTCGCACGGTAATTTAAGTCGCAGATGACGGTGATGCCATGTGCGTGGCAGTATTTCAGTGCACCCAGAACCGCCTGTTCCACAGAATCGCTGATTGCGGGAGTGACACCCGAAAAGAAGAAGATACCGACACCGGAAAGCAGCGTTTCCCAGTCAAATTCGTTGGCAGCTGCTTCGGCCAGGGCGCTTCCGGCCCTGTCATAAAGCACGTTAGTCGGGCGGATATCGCTGCCCTTTTCAAAGTAATAAATGCCGAGTCTTGGACCGCCACGCAGAATGCGGGAGGTATCGACCCCGTAGCGGCGCAGCTCATTAAATGCGGCATCGCCTACCGGGTTTTTTGGAAGTTTGGTAACGAATGCAGCGTCATCACCAAGGGTGGCAAGTGACACGGCAACATTCGATTCCGCACCGCCGTAGCTGGCCTCAAAGCCGTCTGTCTGTACGATCCGAAGGTGGTCCGGTGTTTTTAAACGGAGCATGATTTCTCCGAAGGTAAGTATTTTCATGGAAAGATTGTCCTTTCAATAAGAATCGGTTATGGATTGTCTTTTTAGGTTCGGTGGTTTCATTATACCACGCTTTTGGGTAGAGAGAATGTATTTTGTGGCTGAAAGAGGGGAAAAGCTGTGGTAGAATGTTATTGTACACGGATAGGAATTTTCTGAACTGAATTTATGTAGTGAAAGGCATGAGCCGCGAAAAATAGGAAATGGAACCGGCATATCGTGTGCAGAAAGAGGAATCAGTATGGACGAACGTTTACAGAAGCAGATTGACTTTATTCTGGAAATCGATAAAGAGAAAAATATTTTCCGTCAGACGCACCTGACGGGACACGGGCGTAATGAGAACGACGCGGAGCACGCCTGGCATATGGCGCTCATGGCATATCTTTTGCAGGAATATTCCAATGAAAAGATTGATGTGGCGCGGGTTATGCTTATGTGCCTGATCCATGATGTGGTGGAGATCGATGCGGGGGACACCTACGCCTACGATACGGAAGGATTGAAAACCCAGAAGGCAAGGGAAAACGCAGCAAAAGAACGCATCTATTCCCTGCTCCCGGATGACCAGAAAGAGAAGCTGGTGGAAATCTTCGATGAATTTGAAGAGCGCAAGACCCCGGAAGCAAAATTTGCAAGAGCGCTGGATAACCTGCAGCCGCTTTTATTGAATAACAGCAATGACGGTGGAGACTGGAAACGTCACGATGTTACGGCCAAGCAGGTTTACGGAAGACAGTCCCGTACCCGCGAAGGCTCGGAAAAGCTGTTCGAGATCACGGACCAGATCCTGAAAGAGAATATTGCAAAGGGGAATATCAAAGAGTAATTTTATATAGGAAATACAAACGGGGCGCAAGTTCCGCAGCCGCCATGTCTGGCAGCTGCGGGAACTTGCACCCCTTGTTTGTTATTGTACGGAATTATTATTTCGTTGCAGGTGCTTCTTCCTCGGTATCTTCCTCAACCTTTGCATATTCACCAAGATGGAACAGCTGGGAATCGGCAGTGGTAACTACGGTAACACCTTTTTCTTCCAGCTTCAGGTCTTTGACATACAACGTCTTGGTTCCCTGCGGAAGTTTTGCCAGATCGATCTCGATCGGGTCAAGCAGATGTGCCGGGTCTGCTTTGTAATGAATCTCGGTAATCTCTGGTTCGAAGACGCCCTGAACGACTTCTTCATTTACAAAGGTGACCGGAACGGTTGCAGATACAACTTCACCTGCGACCAGTGCCTGGAAATCCAGTGCCAGGATTTTTTTGCTCAGTGGATCGTAATCAATATTTTTTACCAGGGCATCGACCTTTTCACCTGCGATATCCAGCATGGTCTGTGCACCCTCTTTGGCTTTTTTAATGAAGCTCAAGGCATCCTTTTCTGCGTATTTCAGAGCTACATTTTCTTTCATCTCACGACCATATAAAACGCCGGTGGTGTAGCCTTCTCTTCTTAATTTTTTTGCCTTTACCTCAGGGTCTCTTTTTTCAGCTGCTAATGTCATCATAATAATCTGCCTCCTACTTTGAATGGCCGGAGAAAGAAATCCTTCCGGTCTTATAATCGTTATTCATTCGTGTAGCTGGAGAGCTTGATGTGTTGCTTTAAACATCGATTGGTTCTTCTTGCACTGACTGTATTATAGCACTTCTGGAAAAAAGTGAACCTTGAAAAAGTTACAAAAAAACAGTACACAAAGAAATAAAATTAGCAATATTTTCAGAAATTAGCACTCTTTTATGCAGACTGCTAATAATAAACGGGAGGAAATTAGGCATTTTCCCGGATTTTGATGGAGTGCTCAACAAAATTTTTTTCCTGAACCGGTAGTGTCCCGGCAGTCAGATATTCAAAAAGCAGATTCAGGGAGAGGGAACCCTGTCTGCGGGGCTGCTGGCTGATGGTGGCGGATATGACACCGGAGCGCAGCATATCCAGGGTCGTGGGGACTTCATCAAAGGTAACAACTTTTGGATGACGCCCGGATTCCTGAATGGCTTTGCAGCCGCCGGATACACCGGCAGCAACAAAGAACAGGGCATCAAGATGTGGATTTTGCTGCAAAAGCTGCTTTGTCAGTGCATAACTTTCAAATTCGTCGTCATGATTTTCCAGAATCTCGGCGATGTGGATTCTGGGATAGGACGATTCCAATGTTTCAGTGAGCCCGCGGATACGTTCGGAGTGGCATAGCACATTCCTGGAACCGGTGATGATGCCAAGTCTTGTTTCTCCATCAGTCATGAGTGCAAGGAGTCCGGCAGCAGTCTGGCCACCACGGATGTAATCGCTGCCAACGTAGGCCATTCGCCGGGAACCGCAGATGTCCGTGTTGACTGTGATGACCGGAATCCCCCGGGAAACCAATGTGTCGATTTTTTCCTGGATCGAGGGATGGTTGTATGGTGCCAGCAGCAGTCCCTGAATGTTTTCCTCTAGCAGTTCATCAATGGCAGCAAGCTGGGCAGTTACGTCGAATTCAACCCGTCTGGTCAGCGTTGTTATGCCATAGTCAGCAAGTTCCCGGGCTTTTGTCTGTACGCCCTCGCTGACTTCATCAAAAAAGGGGTTATTCTTGCTAAATAGGACAACGCCGATCTTATTTTTTTTCTTTTGTGCAGCCAGAGCCAGCCCGGCTTTGTTGGGACGGTAGTCCAGGGCTTTTGCGATTTCCCGTATTTTATCGGCAGTCTGCGGACTGACACCGCTCCGGTTATTCAGAACCCGGTCCACGGTCCCACGGGAGACGCCGGCCAGTTCTGCGATATCTTTGATTCGTGCCATGAAAATCCTCCATGCAGTTTTCTGTATTTCCCGGTCCTTGTGAAACAGCCGGGAAAGACCGTTGCTGTTCATGGGCAATGTCAGGAACAAAAGATCCGGGGTACAGGAAGGTATTCTTTATGAAAT
Organism: Clostridium sp. AM42-4; assembly: GCF_003480105.1. Lineage (NCBI taxonomy): Bacteria > Bacillati > Bacillota > Clostridia > Eubacteriales > Clostridiaceae > Clostridium > Clostridium sp. AM42-4. The sequence goes on along the minus strand of NZ_QUIK01000011.1, from coordinate 65,897 downwards.
AAACAATACACAAAATAAGGGAAAAAGTCAAATGAAGGGAAGCGTGCACGAGCACGTAAATAAAACAAATAAGTGGACTGATATAGGAAAAAGAAACAGAAAAAGAAGCGTAAAAGCAAAAAACAGGAAAGAAACTTATGCATTTTCAACAAAAAAAGTTGCGATATGAAAAATATCATGTCAAAGTATTGAAAAGTGTTCTCAAAAACGATAAGATAAGAACTAGAAACGTGCACGTGCACGAAATGAGCGGTGCATTACAAAAAGGGAGGATTGCTATGCTGTATATCGGAATAGATCTTGGAACATCAGCGGTGAAATTGCTTCTGATGGATGGAGCAGGCCAGATCAAAAAGATCGTTTCTAAAGAGTATCCTATTTATTTTCCACATCCCGGCTGGTCGGAACAGAAACCGGAAGACTGGTTTACCGGTACTATGGACGGTCTAAAGGAACTGCTTGACGGCTGTGCCAAAGACCAGGTGGCAGGCATCAGCTTTGGCGGGCAGATGCACGGCCTTGTGATCCTGGACCAGAACGACCAGGTGATCCGCCCGGCGCTTTTGTGGAATGATGGACGGACCTGGGAGGAATGTGATTATCTGAATAACGTCATTGGCAAAGAAAAACTTTCGGAATATACGGCCAATATTGCTTTTACGGGATTTACCGCACCGAAGATTTTATGGATTAAAAATAAGGAACCGGAACATTTTGCGCGGATCGCGAAGATCATGCTCCCGAAGGATTACATCGCTTACCGTCTGACCGGGGTGCATTGCACCGATGTGTCGGATGCGTCCGGCATGCTGTTGTTTGATGTGAAGAACCGATGCTGGTCGAAAGAAATGTGCGAGATCTGCGGAGTCCGTGGGGAACAGCTGGCAAAGGTCTATGAGTCTTACGAGTGCGTGGGAACCGTACTCCCGGAAATCGCGGATGAGCTTGGGATCTCTCATACAGTACGGGTAGCAGCAGGTGCCGGAGACAATGCAGCAGCCGCAGTTGGAACCGGTACCGTGGGAGATGGCATGTGCAATATTTCCCTTGGAACCAGTGGGACCATTTTTATTGCCTCCGAAAAATTTGGCGTGGACAGGCATAACGCACTGCATGCGTTTGCCCATGCGGATGGACATTATCACCTGATGGGCTGCATGCTCAGTGCGGCTTCCTGCAATAAGTGGTGGATGGATGGAATCCTGCAAACTTCGGATTATGCAAAAGAGCAGGAGATGATTGGAAAGCTGGGAGATAATCATGTGTATTTTCTTCCATATCTTATGGGTGAGCGTTCTCCGCACAACGATCCGAATGCCCGCGGCATGTTCATCGGCCTGACCATGGACACCAGCCGTGCCGATATGACCCAGGCAGTGCTGGAGGGTGTGGCTTTTGCACTGCGTGATTCCCTGGAAGTAGCAAAATCCCTTGGAATTCAGATCGGGCGCACGAAGATATGCGGCGGCGGTGCGAAAAGTCCGCTGTGGAGAAAGATCATTGCAAATGTCCTGAACCTGAAGGTGGACATGATCGAGAGTGAAGAGGGACCGGCTCTGGGCGGTGCTATGCTGGCTGCAGTGGCCTGCGGGGAATATGAGAGCGTGGAGGAAGCAGCCCATAAGATCGTGAAGATTACCGGAACAGTAGAGCCGGAACCGGAACTGGTGGCAAAATATGAAGCACGTTACCAGGTGTTCCGTCAGATCTACCCGGCCTGTAAACCGTTATTTGCGCTGATGAAATAGGGAGGAATATGTCATGGAAATAAAGAAAGTGACAGATCCGGAATTCCGGAAATATGGAAAAATAGTGGAGAAGATTGATTTTTCCGGACTGATCCGGGCACTGGAGGAAAAAACGCCGCTTCCGGAAGCTGTTGTGTATGAACCTTCCGTAGAAGCTTTGGAGGCGGAACCGGTATTTCAGTTATTAGAGGGGAAGGCATATGGAGAGATGCCGGTACAGATTGGCTATTGCAATGGGCATAACCACAAACTGAATGCATTGGAGTACCACCGTTCTTCAGAAATCAATGTGGCAGCTACGGATGCGATTCTTCTGGTTGGGCATCAGCAGGATATCACACCGGAATTTACTTATGACACGTCTCTGGTGGAAGCATTTTTACTGCCTAAGGGAACGGCAGTAGAAGTGTATGCCACAACCTTGCATTATGCGCCGTGCAGCGTGGGAAACCAGGGCTTCCGGGTTGGGATCATACTTCCGCGCGGAACGAATTATCCGTTGAAAGATGTACATGCAGGCTGGGAAGACCAGCTGCTTGCGGCAACCAATAAATGGCTGATCGGACATCCGGAAGGTGGTTTGCCGGAGGGAAGCCATCTGGGACTGGTTGGAGAGAATATCACAGTATAGGATTCATTCAATTTTATTTTAGGAGGATAAAAGCATGAATAACATTCCAGAAGTAAAAGTAGGCATTGTTGCGGTGAGCCGTGACTGTTTCCCGGAGTCTTTGTCTGTGAACCGCAGAAAAGCACTGGTGGATGCGTACAGCAAAAAGTACGATGCAAAAGACATCTACGAGTGTCCGGTATGTATCGTAGAGAGTGAGATCCATATGGTGCAGGCACTTGAGAACATCAAGGCAGCCGGCTGTAATGCGCTGGTTGTATATCTTGGAAACTTCGGACCGGAGATTTCCGAGACTCTGCTGGCAAAACATTTTGACGGGCCGAAAATGTTTGTTGCCGCAGCAGAGGAGAGCAAGGATAACCTGGTTCAGGGACGCGGAGATGCTTACTGCGGCATGCTGAATGCAAGCTACAATCTGGCATTGCGCAATATCAAGGCTTATATTCCGGAGTATCCGGTCGGAACCGCAGACGAGTGCGCAGATATGATCCATGAATTTCTGCCGATCGCAAGAGCGGTGATTGGACTGTCTGATTTAAAGATCATCAGCTTTGGTCCGAGACCGTTAAATTTCCTGGCATGCAATGCTCCGATCAAGCAGCTTTATAATCTGGGCGTGGAGATCGAGGAGAACTCGGAACTGGATCTGTTTGAAGCCTTCAACAAGCATGAGGGAGACCCGAGAATCCCGGATGTTGTGGCAGATATGGAACAAGAACTGGGTGAGGGCAACAAGAAGCCGGAGATCCTGCCAAAGCTTGCACAGTATGAGCTGACCCTGCTTGACTGGATCGAGGCACACAAGGGCTACCGCAAATATGTGGCGATCGCCGGAAAATGCTGGCCAGCATTCCAGACTCAGTTTGGCTTTGTGCCTTGTTATGTCAACAGCCGTCTGACCGGACGCGGTATCCCGGTATCCTGTGAGGTGGATATCTACGGCTGTTTAAGTGAGTTCATTGGAACCTGCGTGAGCCAGGATGCCGTGACACTTCTGGACATCAACAATACCGTGCCGTACGATCTTTACGATAGCGAGATCAAGGATAAATTTGACTACAAGAGCCATGATGTATTTATGGGCTTCCACTGCGGCAATACCACCACGAAAAAGCTTTCCTTCTGTCAGATGAAGTATCAGCTCATTATGGCAAGAAGCCTTCCGGAAGAGGTAACCCAGGGAACCCTTGAAGGCGATATTGTTCCTGGTGATATTACGTTTTTCCGTCTGCAGAGCACCGCAGACAACAAACTGAGAGCCTATGTGGCAAACGGAGAGGTTCTTCCGGTGGCAACACATTCCTTTGGAAGCATTGGCGTATTCGCAATTCCGGAGATGAAACGTTTCTACCGTCATGTGCTGATTGAGGGTAATTTCCCGCATCACGGTGCCGTGGCATTCGGCCATTACGGAAAAGCACTGTATGAAGTATTTAAATACATTGGCGTTGATGTGAAGGAAATTGGTTACAACCAGCCGGCGGGTGTACGCTATCCGACAGAAAATCCTTTTGCATAAAATGAACGGATTTCTATAACGAAAAACAGGGTGAAGTCTCAGAAAGAGGGGCTTCACCCTGTTTTTGTCTGCGGTGCATATGGAGAAGATGCCAGTGTGTATCCGATGATTCTTAGGACATCAGGATGATTAATATTCGATATAAGGGTGCGCCAGCCAGTAGTCGGCGGCCATGCGGATAAATGTTTCCATGGCGGCATTGATATAATGGTTTTTTGCATAGGCAGTAGACAGCTCCCAGTAGGATTCCGGCCCGAGTGTGAAATAGGCTACATCATCATCTTCTATGGCATAATAGCGTGGAATAATAGAACAGCACTGTCCATTGGCGGCGAGGCGCTGCATGGTCCGCATACTGATGGATTCAAACAGCAGCTTCGGTTTGAATCCGGCTTTCACGAAAAGCCGGTCGATAACAGCGCGCAGGGTTGAGGTCCTGCGTACCAGGGTAAACAGGTCATCCTTAAATTCCGTCAGGGAAATCTCTGGATAGTTTTCCGGAGCGCGTTTGTCCTGGTAGGCCAGCGGGTGGGTCCTTGGAACGCACAGATAGAAGGGCTCGTACAGGATATGCCGGTAGACGATATGCTTATATGGTAACATCCTCTTTTTATTATTTTCCGGGGCTGCCGGTGTTTCAGAGCCGGGACCTGGTTCACTGGGAGCAGATCGGAAACGCGATCTCGAGACCGGATCAGTTGGACTTCAGAAACTGCGACAGCTCGGAAGGGTTGTGGGCAGCTACGATCCGGTATCATGAAGGTACGTTTTATATCATTAATACACTGGATGTGCAGGGACGGACTTACCGTTATAACTATATTGTGACGGCGAAAGATCCGGCAGGTCCATGGTCCGATGCGGTGATTATTGAGGGAGCCGATGGAATCGATCCGTCTCTGTTCTTTGACCAGGATGGGAAAATGTGGTACTGCAGCAATTTAATTCCGGAAGATCTGAAGTTTCCATATCATAAGGTCATTTACGCCTGCGAACTGGATCCGGAAACCTTTCAGATTTGTGGGGAAAAGCACATTATCTTCGATTCCAATGTGGATCATACATTGTTTACAGAGGCTCCTCATATTTATGAGATTCACGGGATGTACTATTTGATGACGGCCAGCGGAGGAACCCAGACTAACCACTGCGTGAACATTTACCGCAGCGAAACGCTTCTGGGACCTTACGAACCATGTCCAAGAAACCCGATCGTGACAAACCGCAATGTCCGGCTGAATAATGACCTCGGCATTGCGGTGGTTGGACACGGAGACTTGATCGAAACCCAGAAGGGTGAGTGGTATATGGTTCTTCTTGGTATCCGTCCATATCAGAAATACATAGAGGATTATGACCGGTACCTGCCAAGAAAATGGATCCGCGAACCAGACCGCAACAAGGACGCACAGTTTAATCTTGGCCGGGAGGTCTGCATGATCCCTATGGCCTGGGATTACGATAACTGGCCGATCGTGGACAACCACAACGGCATGGTAAATCCCATGGAGCGTAAGCCGGATCTGGACGAATGGCGGCCGCCGCTTAAGAGCCGGGTAGATAACTTTGAAGATCCGGTTCTGGACATGATCTGGTGCATGCGCCGTCCGGTGAAGACTCCGTTCTACACCTTAACGGAGCGGCCAGGTTACCTGCGGCTTTATGGAAATGACGCAAGGCTGAGGACACCCGCACCCAGGCCCTCCTGGTACACTGCTGGCAGAAGGTCAGAATGGAATCCACGGAACCATCGAAGTAGCTGAGATGATGGGAAGCGCGGTACACTTGCATGCATCGGTCTGCGGAAAAGACACAATCATTATTGTAGATACCATGAACCTGGATAAGGGTCAGAACCTTTCCATTGGTGCAAATGTTCAGTTCACGTTTGACGGAACTGTAGCGCATGTATTCTCCAAAGATGGATTAAATCTGGAAATGAAATAGAAAATCGTAATGCCTTCGGGGCGCAGCTTGAAAAAAGCTGCGCCCTGTTGTGCTTTTTGGGTAGCTGTTTCAATTCAAATAATTCCGCATGCTTTTCAGCGCGTTCTTCTCCAGCCTTGACACCTGTGCCTGGCTGATATGGATTTCTTCTGCCACCTCGGTCTGGGTCTTTCCCTCGAAAAAACGAAGGTCTATGATGTGCCGTTCCCGCTTCGGCAGCCGGTCCATGGCTTCCCGCAGAGAGATTTCTTCGACCCAGCTTTCCTCGGAACTCTTTTTATCTTTGATCTGGTCCATGACATAGAGCGGGTCACCGCCATCGGTAAAGATCGGCTCATATAGGCTGACCGGACTCTGGATGGCATCCAGCGCATAGGTGATCTCTTCTTTGCTGATTCCGATTTCCTGGGCAATCTCCATGAGGGTTGGTTCGCGGGAGTTTTTGCGGGTCAGTCCTTCCCTTGCATAGATGGCTTTGTAGGCGGTATCCCGGAGCGAACGGCTGACCCGGATCGAATTGTTGTCACGCAGATACCGGCGCACTTCCCCTAAGATCATGGGAACTGCGTACGTAGAAAACCGGACATTCTGGGTGATATCAAAATTGTCAATGGCCTTGATCAGGCCAATGCAGCCGATCTGAAACAGGTCATCGACATTTTCATTGCTGCTGGAAAAACGCTGGATCACGCTTAGGACCAGCCGTAAATTTCCTTTGATGTACTGTTCTCTGGCGTCCTCATCGCCATCCAAAATGCGCTGAAATAATGCATCTTTTTCCTCGTTCGTAAGCAGGGGCAGCTTCGCCGTATTGACTCCGCAGATTTCCACTTTGTAGCCTGCCATGTTCCTTACCTCCGCAGATGATGTTTATGGGCTGTAACGATTCAGCATGAGATTTTGTTATGAACCGTTACATTTGTTTTCTATAAAGATGATTTACGGAAATGAGGGGATTTATACGTTGATGGCGCTTCCAGAAACTGGATTTTACATTGCAATTAGGAGAAAGGTTGTTTATGATAAAGTCAGAATACCTGCAGTGCATAAGGTGAAACAATCCGGTATCATAACGGAAATGAGACAAGTGTGCAGCGGGCAGAACTGGATAAAGGAGCAAAGAACAATGGGACATTTTTATTTTGTAAGACACGGCCAGACCATCTGGAATGTAGAAGGAAAAATCTGCGGGGCAACCGATATTGCCCTGACGGACCTGGGACACAAACAGGCGATAGAAACAGGAAAAAAGATTCTGGAGGAGCAGATTCATGCGGACGAAATTCTGTATTCCCCGCTGATGCGTGCAGCGGATACGGCAAAGCATATTTCTGAGATGACCGGAATTCCGGCCCGGGTGGAGCCGCGCCTAAAAGAGCAGAATTTTGGCAAATGGGAATCGACACCGAGAACAGGAGCCGAGTTTCGGCAGGCGAAGCAGTCATTTGCGTGCAGCTATGAGGGCGGCGAGTCCATGCTGCGTCTGGCCCAGCGGATTTACAATCTGCTGGATGAGATCAAGGCGCAGTCGGATGAGAAAACCTATATTCTGGTGGCGCATAATGGAATTGCCCGGGTAGTACAGTCCTATTTTACGGATATGACAAACGAGGAGTTCGCGGCGTATGGTGTGAAAAACTGTGAGGTTGTGCGGTACGACTTCTGAGAATTCTCGTAAAGCAGCAGAATGAGCGTATGCAATGGCTGGAAAAATATAAAACAAACACTTGACGTAAAGCTGGGTTTAGGAGTTATGATATCTTTAGAATGGTAAAAAAGGAGGATTTATCTATGAGCGACCAGAAACCAGTTGCAGCAACCAATGGCGACCAGTATGTACCATATGACCAGAGAACCGGCGAGGAGTCCGTCGTTTATTTTACCAGAGACCTTTCCGAGGAAGGGTTAAAGAAGGTTTATAACCGCATCAAGGAGCATATTTCCGGAAAGACCGGCGTGAAGCTTCACACCGGTGAGAAGAACGGTCCGAATATCATCCCGCGTCCGTGGGTAAAGGAGCTTCTGGCTTACGAGCTTCCGGATGCAAACATTGTGGAGACCAACACTTACTACGAGGGAGACCGCTATACCACCGAGCAGCATCGGGAGACCTTAAAGGTAAATGGCTGGACTTTCTGCCCGGTCGACATTATGGATGAGGACGGAACTGCCATGCTTCCGGTTAAAGATGGCAAATGGTTTACCGAGATGAGCGTTGGCAAGAATCTGTTAAACTATGATTCCCTGCTTGTCCTGACTCATTTTAAGGGTCATGTGATGGGCGGCTTCGGCGGTTCAAACAAGAACATTGGTATTGGCTGTGCAGACGGAAGAGTCGGCAAGGCGATGATCCACACGGTAGAAGGTTCTGATAATATGTGGAGCATTGCTACGGAGGAGCTGATGGAGCGGATCACCGAGTCTACAAAGTCTGTTGTTGACCATTTTGGTGACCACATTGCATTTGTAAATGTGATGCGCAACATGTCTGTTTCCTGTGACTGCGAAGGCGTTGCAGCAAAGCCGGTTGTTACCCCGGATGTGGGCATTGTGGCATCTGCAGATATTCTGGCAGCAGATCAGGCCTGCGTGGATATGGTCTTTGCCATGAAAGAGGACGAGCACAAGGCTCTGACAAAGCGCATGCTCACCCGCCACAGCATGCGCCAGCTTTCCTATATGAAGGAAATGGGCATGGGCAATAACCGCTATCGTCTGATCGACCTCGATAACGATGATGAGGTGATCGATGCAGCAAAGGCTGTTGAGGGTGTAGTACCGTTTGGCCAGGTAAGAAAAATCAAATACAGCAAATAAGAGATTGATCTTTTCATAAAATGGAGAGAGGTCCGGGAAAGCGCGAAAAAGGAATGCTTTTCCCGGACCTTTTTGTTGATAAGGAAGCTTTTATGAAGTAAAATAAAACAGTCTGTAGAATTTGACCGATATATTTAGGAGAAACGATTATGAATACAAAATTATCATTCGCAAGTGACTACATGGAAGGTGCGCATCCTTCTATTTTAGAAACATTACAGGAAACCAATTTTCTGGCATCTCCGGGCTATGGAACGGATTCCTTCACGGAGTCTGCAAAGCAGAAGATCCGCGAGGCCTGCAAGGCGCCGGATGCAGAGGTGTATTTTCTGGTTGGAGGAACCCAGACCAATGCTACGGTGATCGATGGACTTTTGCAGTCTTACCAGGGTGTGATTGCTGCAGATACCGGTCATGTCAGCATGCACGAGGCGGGTGCAATCGAGCATAGCGGGCACAAGGTGCTGACGCTGCCTCATGAGCTTGGGAAGCTTTCGGCAGAGGAAATCCGTGCATACCTGAAAACATTTTGGAGCGATGAAAACCACGAGCATATGGTCATGCCTGGTATGGTTTACATTTCCCAGCCGACGGAGTACGGCACGCTTTACTCCAAAAAGGAATTAGAGGATATCAGCAGCGTCTGCCGTGAATACCAGATCCCGTTTTATGTGGACGGCGCCCGTCTGGCGTACGCGCTTGCGTCTCCCGCAAACGATGTTTCCCTGCAGGACCTGGCCGGGTTATGTGATGTTTTCTATATTGGCGGCACCAAGTGCGGAGCATTGTTTGGCGAGGCGGTTGTGATTCCGAAAGCCGGACAGATCCCGCATTTCTTCACAATCATCAAGCAGCATGGTGCGCTTTTGGCAAAGGGAAGAATCCTGGGAATCCAGTTTGATGTTTTGTTTACGGAGCACCTTTATGAGCAGATTGGAAAAACAGCGGTTGCATTGGCAGCAAAGATTCAGGATACGATAAAAGCAGCCGGAATTCCGCTGTATCTGGAATCTCCGACCAATCAGGTCTTCTGTATTATGGAAAACTCCCGCTTGGAAGCATTAGGAAATGAGGTGGAGTACAGCTTCTGGGAAAAGGCTGATGAAACCCATACAGTCATCCGCTTTGCGACAAGCTGGGCAACACAGGAGGAAAACGTGGAGAAGCTGTGTGAATTGCTGAGAAGAGAATAGCGGAAAGGGTTACGATTTGCAGGCAGGAATTTCCTGAATCAGCAGATGCGTTACTAGTGCCTTCCCGATATGCAGCGCAATTAAAAATGTGTTTTTTGTGTTAATTTTTCTCCCTCCCCTTGTTATTTGGAAAATGCGTGTTATAATACAAATAGAACAAAACTATAACGACAACAATAACATTTTTCTTCAGGCAGTAGCCGCTTCAGAAGGTAAGGTGAGAAATATGGCAGCAAAGAAAGATTTTTATGAAGTTCTCGGTGTTTCCAAAACAGCGAGTGACGCAGAAATAAAGAAAGCATACCGTAAGCTGGCAAAGAAGTATCATCCAGACAGCAATCCGAATGATACCGTGGCAGCAGAACGGTTTAAAGAAATCAATGAAGCATATGACGTTTTAAGTGATCCGGAGAAAAAGAAACTCTACGACCAGTTTGGCGCGGCAGCGTTTGAAGCCGGGTTTGATCCGAAGGCAGCAGCCGGAGGATATGGCGGCTTTGGTGGATTCGGTGGTGGAGCCGGTGGTTTTGGCGGCGGCTTCCACGGATTTTCCGGCGGTACAGGTGGTTTTCACGGTTTTTCGGGTGATCCAAACGGCGGCTATCAGGAGTTCCATTTTGAGGGCAATCCGGAAGATATGGACGATATTTTTGGTGGCATGTTCGGAGGTATGTTCGGTGGACACGGAAGCAGGCAGAAAGGCACTGGCTCGAACAATCAATCTGGAGGAAGCGGACGAAGCAGCTTCCATGGTGGTTTTGACAGCAGTGGCTTCCAGAGCCGTGGTCAGGATGTAACTTCCGACTTGACGGTTACGTTTGATGAGGCAGCATTTGGCTGCGATAAGATCATCACACTGACCGGCTCGGATGGACGCAAGCAGACCTTAAAACTTCATATTCCAGCTGGTATGGAGGATGGCAAGAGCATCCGTCTGCAGGGCAAAGGCGGTGCCGGAATCGGCGGCGCACAGGCCGGAGATCTTTTGATCTGCATTCATGTCAGTGAAAAACCTGGATTTACCAGAAAAGGAGCAGATGTGTATACGACAGCCAACATTCCGTTTACGACAGCAGTTCTTGGTGGGGAAGCAATCATCCAGACGCTAAATGGACGGGTATCCTGCCACATCAAACCGGGAATCCAGTCTGGTTCCAAGATCCGTCTGAAGGGCAAAGGCGTAGCCAATATGCGTGACCCGAAGACCTTTGGCGACTTATATGTCACCGTTCAGATTGAAGTGCCGACGAATCTGTCGGCAGAAGCACTTGCGAAACTGAAAGAATTTGAGAAGGCCAGCAGTGGAAAGAAGGGCGGATTTCACGCCGCGTAAATGAGAAGGGACTTGTGTGTGAAATGACTGATCTATAGAGTGGATTATTTCACAGTGCAGTCCCTTTTTGGGGGATAAAGAACCTGCTCATATCAGTATGTTCCAATTCCAACAGCTTTACTTTATTACCAATCCCGCCTGCATATCCGGTCAGACTTCCATTCGTGCCCACCACCCGGTGGCAAGGCACGATAATGGAAACCGGATTATGCCCGACAGCGCCGCCGACAGCCTGGGCTGACATTTTTGCGAGTCCATGCCGGTCGGCCAGTTTCCTGGCAAGAGCTCCGTAGGTAACGGTCTGTCCATAGGGAATTTCCAGCAGCAGCTTCCAGACCTCCATGCGGAAATCGGAGCCGGTCAGATGAAGCTTTGGTGTGAAATCGGGTTCCTTTCCCTGAAAATAGAGATCCAGCCAACGGCGGGTATCAGTAAGAATTTCAGAAGCTTCTTTCTGACCGGCAGCAGCACTGCCGGTCGGAGTCTTCTCAATTTTTTTATATTCTTTGTTCTCTAAAGTATCTGCAAAATATTTCCCATTTTCCAGCCACAGTCCGGTAAGACCTGCCGAATCAGCTGCAAGCAGGAGCGTCCCGAGGGGCGAAAAATAGGTGGATGTGTATATCATAAAAAATCCCCCATGTAGTGCTACTGCTTCTGCCTCGTAAAATGCAAGATCACATGTATCAGCCGTTTTTCATCAATCGGCTTTGCCAGATGCGCATTCATTCCAGCTTCCTTGGAACGGCGGATATCTTCGGAGAATGCGTTGGCGGTCATGGCGATGATGGGGACGGAAGCAGCCTGCGGGTGCCCGGAAGAACGGATTGCCTGTGTGGCTTCCAGTCCGTTCATTTCCGGCATCATGACATCCATAAGGATGATGTCGTAATAGCCGACAGGGGCTTCCAGAAATTTTTTGACAGCAGCTTTTCCATTGTGTGCAGTGTCGACGCTGGCACCGGCATGCGCCAGCAAATATTGTGCAATCTCCAGATTTAAGTCGTTATCTTCGACCAGAAGAATGCGCAGACCGTTTAAGGTTAAGGTTTCCTCGCGTTGTTCGGATGCAGCAGGTGGATTCGGATCCAGTTCCATTGGAATTTCCAAGGTAAAGCCGAGGATGCCGTTCATCGGGGTGCAATAGAAGCCCCCTGTGAAATCCACGCTTATGCTGCTATGCCCTGATGCTGTTTGTTTCCTGCATATGTGCAGGATAAACTATGCCTTGTTTTTTTCGTAAAGGATCATGAGCCCCTTTAGCAGAAGGGCATCGTCGTAAATGATCTTGTGGCGGCAGAGCGGAACCACAAAGCGGGAAAGTCCGCCGGTCGCAATGATTGTGGCTGGTTCGCCGATTTCTTCTTCCATATGGTCAATAATTCCGTCGATCATGCCGGCATTGCCGTACATGATGCCGCTGCGCATACAGTCAATGGTGTTTTTCCCGATGACACGCTTTGGAATGTCAAGGCTGATGGATGGCAGCTGTGCCGTTTTGCTGCTTAAGGAGTCTAAGGAGACCCGGAGACCCGGATAGATGATTCCGCCGATGTAATTTCCGCTTTTATCAACCACGGACATGGTTGTTGCGGTTCCCATATCGATGATGATGATCGGCCCCGGGTATTCGCGGATCGCTGCAACGGCGTCTACGATCATGTCGCTTCCCACAGTCTTCGGGTTATCCATGATGATATTCATGCCGGTTTTGATACCAGCGCCGACCAGCATGGGATGATAACCTAAAATCTTCTTTACGGCAGAAGAAATCGGTGCGTTGAGCGGCGGAACGACAGACGACATAATGGCCCCTTCAATGTCGGATGGATTGATCTGGTGGATTTCCAGAATGTTCTTGATGTTGATGGCATACTCAGTGCCGGTTTTTGCGTGGTCTGTGGTGACGCGCTCTACAAAATAGGTTTTCTGGGAATCGATACAGCCGATAACAATGTTGGTATTTCCCATATCCAGTGCTAAAATCATGGATGAAGCTCCTTTTTTCTTTATTGTCTGCAGCAATGAAACGTTTGTTTGCAGCCGAATTTTTTTGGGTCTGCACAGCAAAGGTACAGACGTATAGATTATCTACAATCCTACCATATTTTACAGGGAAAGACAATCGGAATACACGCGTCTTGTCGTTTCTGCCCCTTTTATTGGCGGTTGAAATATGATATACTTACAAGACTGTTTGTATGAAAAATGAGGAGGCTTTGACTCTTATGTTAAAAGGAAAAACTGTGGTGCTGGGTGTCAGCGGCGGGATCGCTGCTTACAAGATCGCAAGCTTGGCAAGCATGCTGGTGAAGCAGCATGCGAATGTGCGCGTGATCATGACACAGAATGCTACCAATTTTATTACCCCGACGACGTTTGAAACCTTGACCGGGCAGAAATGCCTGGTGGATACCTTTGACCGGAATTTTGAGTTCCAGGTGGAGCATGTATCGCTGGCGAAGCAGGCAGATATTTTTATGATCGCGCCTGCTACGGCAAATGTGATCGCCAAGGTGGCCCATGGCCTGGCCGATGACATGCTGACGACCACGTTTCTGGCATGCAAAAAGCCGAAATATATCGTGCCGGCCATGAATACCCAGATGTACGAAAACCAGATCACGCAGGACAATCTGGAAATCTGCAGAAAATATGGCATGCATGTCATTGACCCGGCGAGCGGTTACCTGGCCTGCGGCGACACCGGAGCCGGAAAGATGCCGGAGCCGGAGACTTTATTTGAATACATTCTGCAGGAGCTTGCCTGTGAGAAGGACCTCGCCGGAAAGACGGTTCTGGTGACAGCCGGACCGACCAGGGAGGCGATCGATCCGGTACGTTATATCACCAACCATTCTACCGGAAAAATGGGCTATGCCATCGCGCGGGCAGCCGCAAGGAGAGGCGCCGAGGTGACGCTGGTGAGCGGACCGGTGGATCTAAAAGCACCGCTCGGCGTGAAGCTGGTGCCGGTAGTCAGCGCAAAGGATATGTTCGATGCCGTGACCTCGGTCAGTGAGCAGCAGGATGCCATCATCAAGGCGGCAGCGGTAGCCGATTACCGACCGGCGGTTGTGGGTGCGGAGAAGACCAAAAAGAGTGATGGCAACATGAACATTGAGCTGGAGCGCACGGATGACATTCTGGCATGGCTGGGTGCGCACCGGAGAGCGGGGCAGGTGCTTTGTGGTTTCTCTATGGAGACCCAGAATATGCTGGAGAATTCCCAGGCGAAGCTTGCAAAGAAAAAGGTGGACATGATCGTGGCCAACAGTCTGCGGACTGCCGGGGCCGGATTCGGCACCGATACCAACATCGTGACCGTTATCACGAAGGACGGCGCTGAGGAGCTGGAGTTGATGAGCAAGGATGCCGTGGCACACGAACTGTTAAATCGTATTTTTCCACATGCTTAGTCCTTGCAAAAGCGGTGTGTGTCTGGTAAACTGTAAGTTTGGAACGAAAAATAAAAGCGGATAGATTCAGAACGCTTTCACCTTATATACATTCGGAAATTTCGAATGTACAATATAGAACGGAGGACAAACTTTTGTCGAATATAACAGAAGAAATCAAGAAACGAAGAACCTTTGCGATCATTTCCCACCCGGATGCCGGTAAGACAACCCTGACGGAGAAATTCCTGCTTTACGGAGGTGCCATCAACCTGGCTGGTACCGTAAAGGGAAGAAAGGCCGCAAAGCATGCCGTATCCGACTGGATGGAGATCGAGAAGGAGAGAGGTATTTCCGTAACCTCATCTGTTATGCAGTTTGAATACGATAACTATTGCATCAACATTCTGGATACCCCGGGACACCAGGACTTCTCTGAGGATACCTACCGTACCCTGATGGCGGCCGACAGTGCAGTCATGGTCATCGACGGTTCCAAGGGTGTTGAGGCACAGACCATTAAGCTGTTCAAGGTCTGTGTCATGAGAGGCATCCCGATCTTTACTTTTATCAACAAGATGGACCGCGAGGCACGCGACCCGTTTGAGCTGATGGATGAGATTGAGAACGTGCTTGGCATCCGCACCTGCCCGATCAACTGGCCGATCGGCTGTGGAAAGAACTTCAAGGGTGTGTATGACCGCCACGAGAAGACCATTACCACCTTCACGGCTGCCATGGGCGGACAGAAGGAGATCGATTCCCAGACCTTCCCGGTAGAGGGAACCGATGTCGAGGCGGTGATCGGAGCCGATTACCACCAGCAGCTGTTAGATGAGATCGAGCTTTTGGATGGCGCTGCCGATGAGTTTGACCAGGAACGTGTCAGCCGCGGTAATTTATCCCCGGTATTTTTCGGTTCCGCACTGACCAACTTCGGTGTCGAGACTTTCCTGCAGCATTTCCTGAAGATGACAACCTCCCCGCTGCCGAGAAAGGCGATCACAAGAGAAATCAGTCCGTTTAACGACGATTTCTCCGCGTTTGTCTTCAAGATCCAGGCAAACATGAATAAGGCACACCGCGACCGTATCGCGTTTATGCGTATCGTATCCGGCAAGTTCGAGGCCGGCATGGAAGTAAACCATGTGCAGGGCGGCAAGAAGATCCGCCTGTCCCAGCCGCAGCAGATGATGGCGCAGGACAGAAAGATCGTCGAGGAAGCATATGCAGGCGATATCATCGGTGTGTTCGATCCGGGTATTTTCTCGATTGGTGATACCTTATGTCTCTCCAACGAGAAGTTTGAGTTCGAGGGCATCCCGACCTTCGCACCGGAGCATTTCGCACGCGTGCGCCAGATCGACACCATGAAGCGCAAACAGTTCTTAAAGGGTGTCAGCCAGATCGCCCAGGAGGGCGCGATCCAGATCTTCCAGGAGTTCAACACCGGTATGGAAGAGATCATCGTCGGCGTAGTCGGTGAGCTGCAGTTTGAGGTTCTGACTTACCGTCTGGAGAATGAGTACAATGTAGAGGTGAAGCTGGAGAAGCTGCCGTACGAGTATATCCGCTGGATCGAGAACAAGGACGAGATCGATGTGGCCAAGATCCAGGGTACCTCCGACATGAAGCGCATCAAGGACTTAAAGGACAACCCGCTTCTGATCTTTGTCAACAGCTGGAGTATCGGCATGGTAGAGGACCGTAACCCGGGATTAAAGCTGAGTGAGTTCGGGCGTAACTAGAAGTCATAAAAAATATATGGAGGAAATAAATCATGAGCAAGATTGACGTAGTAAGAGCTGCAATGGTAGAGGCAATGAAGGCAAAAGACAAGGCTAGAAAAGACTCCCTGTCCATGCTGCTTTCCGCACTGAAGAACGCGCAGATCGACAAGCGCGAGGAGCTGACTGAGGATGAAGAGAACGCAGTAGTAAAGAAGGAAATCCGCCAGACCCAGGAAACCTACGACATGGCTCCGGCAGACCGTACCGACATCCGCGAGGAGGCTGCTGCAAGACTTGCCGTTTACAAAGAGTTCGCTCCGGAAGATATGAACGTAGAGCAGATCACGGAGGTGATCAAAGGAGTTCTTGCAGAGCTTGGCATTGAGCAGCCGACCGGGGCAGACAAGGGCAAGATCATGAAGGTTCTGATGCCGAAGGTAAAAGGCAAAGCAGATGGTAAGCTGGTAAACCAGACTCTTGCCGGCATGATGAAATAAATCATTTCTGGACGCATTTGTGTGAATAACAGCGAAATGCTGTAAAATGACAAAAATAATAGACTTTGGGGGTTAATCTTATGTACAAAGAGAAAATCAGCGCCTGGGTGGACGCTCACAAAGATGAGATGATCGAGGATATCTGTGAACTCTGCCGCATCAACAGTGAAAAGATGCCGGAGGAAGAAGATATGG
Organism: Clostridium sp. AM42-4; assembly: GCF_003480105.1. NCBI lineage: Bacteria > Bacillati > Bacillota > Clostridia > Eubacteriales > Clostridiaceae > Clostridium > Clostridium sp. AM42-4. The sequence continues at coordinate 48,889 of NZ_QUIK01000011.1, read as the reverse complement.
ACATGCCGTTTGGCCCGGGTGCCGCAGAGTGTCTGGATACGGCTCTGGATATGGCAGAGGGTTACGGTTTTGAAACCTGCTCTTATGACGGATATGTGGGCTGCGTGGATATGAATGAACTTCCGCACCAGCTGGATATCCTGGCACATCTGGATGTTGTTCCGGCAGGAGAGGGCTGGACTGTGACAGAACCGTTCAAACCGGTTGTAAAAGACGGAAAGCTTTACGGCCGCGGTACTGCAGATGATAAAGGTCCGGCTGTGGCAGCACTGTATGCCATGCGTGCAGTCAAAGAGCTTGGCATCCCGCTTAAGAAAAATGTCCGCCTGATCCTTGGTACGGATGAAGAGTGCGGCAGCAGCGATATCAAGTATTATTACAGCCAGGAAAAGGAAGCACCAATGACTTTTTCCCCGGATGCAGCTTATCCGCTGGTAAATACAGAAAAAGGACGTTTCCCTGGCCACTTCACTGCAAAATTCGCCTGCTCGGATGCACTCCCGAAGCTGGTTTCCATTCAGGCGGGAACCAAGGTCAACGTGGTTCCAGGAAAGGCAAAGGCTGTCGTGGAAGGCTTTACGGCAGATGTGTTAGAAACAGCTGCGGCTGAGACAGAGACAGAAACCGGGATCCGCTTCGATTTTGCGGTTGAGGGAGCAGTCACTACGGTAACAGCAACCGGAATTGGTGCGCACGCATCGACTCCGGAGGTGGGAAACAACGCGCTGACCGGACTTTTAGTATTCCTTGGAAAGCTGGCATTTGCACCGTGTGAGCAGATCGATATGGTGCGCAAGGCAGCAGCCCTGATCCCGCACGGCGATGTAAACGGACAGACGCTTGGCGTATCCATGGAGGATGAGCTTTCCGGAAAGCTGACCTTATCTTTTAATATGCTGACGGTCGATGCCGGAAGCCTGGACGGGGAATTTGATGGCCGTGTGCCGGTATGCGGAAATAATGACAACGTGCTTGAGGTTGTGAGAAGCCGCATGGCAGAGCAGGGTCTGACCCTGTTAAATAAAGAGATGACTCCGCCACATCATGTGCCGGGCGATTCCAAATTTGTAAAGACACTTCTTGCAGCTTTTGAAATGTACACAGGCCGCAAGGGCGAGTGCCAGTCCATGGGCGGCGGCACATATGTGCATAATCTGAAAAATGGCGTGGCATTCGGTGCAGCGATGCCGGAAACCGACAACAAGATGCACGGTCCGGACGAGTTCGCGGTTGTGGATGAGCTGGTGGTAAGTGCCAAGATCTTTGCACAGGCCATCGTGGACCTTTGCAAATAATGGGATGTTGTTTGGCAACGCAGGAACAGTAAGGATTTTCTGGGCGGAAAATCCCGTATGATATCGTTTATGCAACAAAATAGCAGAGGGTGAGTAAGGATGAAAAATCATGTTTACTCACCCTTTTTGTATTTAAATAAAAATACTTATAAACCTATTGACATAGTAGGTAAAGGTAGTTATAATACAAAACATCGAATCACCTACGGAAATGCAGGGTGATTAAAAAATCAAACAGACGTAAGACCAGTGAAAGACGAATAGGAAAGGCAGGTACATACCATGAGCAAAAATTACAAGTTTGAGACCCTTCAGCTTCACGTAGGACAGGAGAATGCAGATCCGGCAACCGATTCCAGAGCAGTACCGATCTACGCAACCACTTCTTATGTATTTAAAGATTCCGCACAGGCAGCAGGACGTTTCGCTTTAAGTGAGCCGGGCAATATCTACACTCGTCTGATGAACCCGACCTCCGATGTATTCGAGAAGAGAGTTGCAGCCTTAGAGGGTGGTATCGGAGCACTGGCTACCGCATCTGGTTCCGCAGCGATCGCTTATGCGATCCAGAACATCGCAAAGGCAGGAGACCACATTGTATCCTCCACCAACCTGTACGGCGGAACCACCAACCTGTTTGAGAACACACTGCCGGAGCAGGGAATCACCGCTACCCTGGTTGATCCGTCCGATCCGGAAAACTTCGAGAAAGCAATCCAGCCAAACACCAAGCTGCTGTATTCCGAGACACTTGGCAACCCGAACTCCGATGTGGTAGATCTGGAAGCAATCGCAGCCATTGCACACCGTCATGGTATTCCGCTTATCGTGGACAGCACCTTTGCAACCCCGTATCTGTTACGTCCGATCGAGCATGGTGCTGATATCGTAGTACATTCCGCTACCAAGTTCATGGGCGGCCATGGTATCGTAATGGGCGGTGTTGTCGTAGACGGTGGTAAGTTCGACTGGGCCCAGAACGATAAGTTCCCGGGATTAAGCAAACCGAACCCGTCTTACCATGGTATCGTATTTACCGAAGCATGCGGAAATGCTGCTTACATCACCAAGCTCCGCACCACGCTGATGAGAGACTTAGGTGCTACCATTTCCCCGTTCAACTCCTTCCTGTTACTGCAGGGCCTGGAGACTCTGTCCTTAAGAGTAGAGCGTCACGTAGAGAATGCCTTAAAGGTTGTTGATTTCTTAAAGAATCATCCGCAGGTAGAAAAAGTAAACCATCCGTCCCTGGCAACCGGCCGCCAGAAAGAGCTGTATGACCACTACTTCCCGAATGGTGCAGGTTCTATCTTTACCTTTGAGATCAAGGGCGATGTAAACACCGCAAAGAAGTTTACCGAGAGCCTGGAGTTATTCTCCCTGCTGGCAAATGTGGCAGATGTAAAATCCCTGGTTATCCATCCGGCATCCACCACACATTCCCAGTTAGACGAGGAAGGCCTGCTGGCATGCGGCATTAAGCCAACCACCATCCGTCTTTCTATCGGTACCGAGCATATTGATGACATCATTGATGACTTAAAGCATGGCTTTGAGGCAGTAAAGTAAAGAATACAAAACAAAATATAAGATCGTTACAAAGAAAAGGATAAGGTATCCTGCAGTTTTCCCCCCCCAACATAGACTGCAGGATGCAAAATCCACAACTGTTTGTGCAGCGCGTGGGCAGTGACCATAGACACAATGCAGCACAAGGAGGAGATCATCATGGCAAATATCTATACTTCAGCAGATCAGCTGATTGGAAAAACTCCGCTTCTGGAGCTTACCCATATCGAAAAGAAATTAGGTTTAAAGGCGAAAATCCTGGCAAAGCTTGAGTATTTTAACCCGGCAGGCTCCGTAAAGGACCGTATTGCAAAAGCGATGATCGATGCGGCAGAAAAGAGCGGCCAGTTAAAGCCAGGCTCCGTGATCATTGAGCCGACCTCCGGAAACACCGGAATCGGTCTTGCATCTGTGGCAGCAGCACGCGGATACCGCATCATCATTGTAATGCCGGAGACCATGTCTGTGGAACGCCGCCAGTTAATGAAAGCTTATGGCGCAGAGCTGGTACTGACTGAGGGAGCAAAGGGCATGAAGGGCGCGATTGCCAAGGCCGATGAGATCGCCAAAGAGATCCCGGGTGCGTTTGTAACCGGACAGTTCGTAAACCCGGCAAACCCGCAGGCTCATTTCGAGACCACAGGACCGGAGATCTGGGCAGACACCGACGGAGCAGTAGACTATTTCGTAGCAGGTGTCGGCACTGGCGGAACCATTACCGGAACCGGCCGTTACTTAAAGTCCCAGAACCCGGATGTGAAGGTTGTTGCAGTAGAACCGGTTTCTTCTGCAGTGCTTTCTACCGGTGTGGCAGGACCGCATAAGATCCAGGGAATCGGCGCTGGCTTTGTTCCAGATGTGCTGGATACAAAAATTTATGACGAGATCATTCCGGTCAGCAACGATGACGCGTTTGCGGCCGGCAAGGAAATTGGTAAAAATGAAGGCGTGCTGGTAGGAATTTCCTCCGGTGCTGCTGTATGGGCAGCCATTGAACTGGCAAAACGCCCGGAAAATGAGGGTAAGACGATCGTTGTGCTTTTCCCGGATACCGGAGACCGCTATCTGTCCACCCCATTATTTGCAGACTAAGACAGAAGGTTTTGCAGCCTGTGATTTGTGATACGCAAAACAGCCTGCGCGACAGTGAAAGAGAAAATAGAGAAGGATGGTTTGGGGATTATGATGATTTCAACAAGAGGAAGATATGCACTGCGCGTGATGGTGGACTTGGCAGAACATACCACCGGGGCTTTTACTCCGTTAAAGGAGGTGGCTGAGCGCCAGGAAATTTCCCAGAAATACCTGGAATCGATCATGTCCAATCTGTCCAAATCAGGCTTTGTAGAAGGTGCACAGGGAAAAGGCGGCGGATACCGCCTGACCCGCGCCCCGGAAGATTATAAAGTGGGCGAGATCCTGCGCCTGACAGAGGGCCCGCTTGTGCCGGTTGCCTGTCTGGAGCCGGGGTCTAAACCCTGTTCCATGTCATCACACTGCAGGACCCTTCCCATGTGGAACCGTCTCAACCATGTGATCAATGATTTCTTTGACAGCTATACCATCGCCGACCTGATGCAGACCGAAGATGGTGGGGACTACATTATTTAAAGATAATCTTGACAAACCTACTAACCTGGCGTACAATACGCCACATAAGGTAGAAAATACAAACTACGGAAACGAGGAACCAGTTATGACTCAGTTTAAGACCATGCAGATGAATATGGCTATGATGTGCGGCATGATGATGAACATGTGCCGTATGTTCGTGTGCGATCAAATTCATCCATAATCTGCAGGGTCAGGAAAGAGCATAGAAGAAGCTGAAAGAATCATAGAAGAGACGCATTCTAATTGCCGCAAGCCTTTGCAGGTTTTGCGGCTTTTGTTATATCATGGAATGTGTGAAGCTGCTATTGTATCTGGCAGAATTTCTGGACAGCAATGTTCCTTTATTTTCGCATACAGGAAAGGAAAATATCATGGCATTCGAGGAAACCATCATCGAGTTAAAGCACATGGGTAAGGAATTTAAGACGGCGAATGGTCCGGTTAAAGCCTTAGATGACATTAACCTGGAAATCCGCCGGGGTGAGATCTTTGGTATTATCGGACTTTCCGGAGCCGGAAAGAGCACGCTGGTGCGCTGCATCAACATGCTGGAGATCCCTACCTCCGGGGAAGTACTTTTTGAGGGAGAAAATCTGGCGGCTTTGAGCGAAGCAGGCCAGCGCAAGGCGCGGCAGTCCATGGGCATGATCTTCCAGCAGTTCAATCTGCTGGCGCAGCGAAACATTCTGAAAAATGTGTGCTTCCCTATGGAAATCGCAGGAGTTCCAAAACAGCAGGCGAAGGAACGCGCCATGGAGCTTTTAAAGCTGGTTGGCCTGGAGGATCGGGCAAAGGCATATCCGGCTCAGCTTTCCGGCGGACAACGGCAGAGGGTAGCCATTGCCCGTGCCATTGCCACTAACCCGAAGGTGCTTCTCTGCGACGAAGCTACCAGCGCACTGGACCCGAACACCACCAAATCGATTCTCGAACTCATCAAGCAGATCAACCGGGACCTTGGCATTACGGTGATCGTGATCACTCACGAGATGGCAGTTATTGAGGCAATCTGTGACCGGGTTGCTATCATCGACCACAGCCAGATCGCGGAATCCGGGCGGGTATCGGAAATCTTCTCCGAGCCGAAATCGAAGATTGGCCGCCAGCTGATCCTGGGCGATGCAGTGGAAAATGTGAAATTTGACAACTCCAGAAAGATCCGCATTACCTTCGACGGGCGCTCCTCTATGGAACCGGTTCTGGCCAACATGATCCTGGCAAGCAAGGTGCCGGTGAACATTCTGTACGCATCGACAAAAGACATCGGAGGCACGGCCTACGGGCAGATGATCATTCAGCTTCCGGAGGATGAGGCAGATGCAGCGCGTGCCCTGCATTACTTAAAAACCGTACAGGTACCGTTTGAGGAGGTGAATGGCGATGTTATTTAGTCAGCAGATCTTAGAACTGATCCGCAATGGAATCGGGGAAACCTTATGTATGGTGATCATTTCCACCGTGGTTTCCTATATCATCGGAATTCCGCTTGGCATCATCCTGGTGGTGACCGACAAAGAAGGAATCCGTCCGGTGCCGGTGCTGCAGAAGGTGCTTGGCCTGGTCATCAACCTGCTCCGCTCCGTTCCATTCCTCATTCTTCTGATCATGATGATCCCAGTGACCAGAAAGATCGTGGGAACGAGCCTTGGCTGGAAAGCAGTGGTGCCGCCGCTTGTGGCATCTGCGGCTCCCTACATTGCCCGCATGGTAGAATCATCCTTTAAGGAAATCGATGCCGGAGTGATCGAGGCAGCAAAATCCATGGGTGCCTCCACCTTCCAGATCATCTGGAAAGTGCTGCTCCCGGAATCAAAGCCGTCCCTTCTGATCGGCGCGGCAATCTCGACCACGACCATTCTTGGCTATTCCGCTATGGCAGGTGCAGTCGGCGGAGGCGGCCTGGGCGGTATCGCGATCAACTATGGTTATTACCGTTATGAGACCGACATCATGCTGGTGACTGTGGCAATCCTGGTCATCATCGTTCAGATCATCCAGGAGATCGGCATGAGACTGGCAAGAAAGAGTGACAAGAGAATCCGTTAAAACGGGATTTAGCAGCCGCAAACGGCTGTCGGCCAAAGGCCATATAAATCAAAATTATTTATCGAGGAGGATAAGTATTATGAAAAAGAACATTGGTGTAATCGCAGCAGCATTTTTAGCAGCAGCAGCCCTGACCGCATGCGGCGGCAGCAAACCGGCTGAGACCACTGCAGCAGAGACAAAGTCAGAGGCAGCAGAGACTACCGCAGCAGAGTCTGGCGCAGAGGCTGAGAGCAGCGAAGCAGAAGCAAAGACCGATGATTTAAAGGAACTGACCGTAGGCGCAAGCCCGGCTCCTCACGCAGAGATTCTGGAGGCTGCAAGGGAAGAGCTTGCAAAGAAGGGTTACGATCTTAAGATCGTTGAGTATACCGACTATGTACAGCCGAACATGGCACTGGATGCAGGCGATCTGGATGCAAACTACTTCCAGCATCTTCCGTATCTGGAGCAGTTCAATGAGGAGAGAGGGACCAAGTTAGTCAGTGCAGGCAAGATCCACTATGAGCCGTTCGGCATCTACGCAGGCAAGACCGCATCCTTAGACGAGCTGGCAGACGGCGCAAAGGTTGCTGTACCGAACGATGCAACCAACGAGGCACGTGCACTGCTTCTTCTGGAAGCACAGGGCCTGTTAAAGCTGAAAGATGGTGCAGGCTTAAAGGCAACTAAGACCGACATTGTGGAGAATCCGAAGAACCTGGATATCCTGGAGGTTGAGGCAGCACAGGTTCCGCGTTCTCTTCCGGATGTTGACATTGCAGTTATCAACGGTAACTACGCGATCGAGGCTGGCTTAAAGGTATCTGACGCATTGGCCGTTGAGGCTTCTGACTCTGAGGCAGCAACCACCTACGGCAATGTCGTAGCTGTTCAGGAGGGCAAGGAAGAGGATGAGAAGACCAAAGCACTCATGGAGGCTCTGACCAGCGATGCAGTGAAAGAGTACATCGAGCAGACCTACGAGGGCGCTGTTGTTCCGTTATTCTAATCAAAGAGTCCTAAACAAGGTATGAATTGAAAAAATGCTGATCGCCGTTTACAGCCGCTGAAAAAATGACAGGCGGGTGCGGTGACAAACAGAAGATGATACGCATAGACTACAGTAAGGAATTTCAGGTTCCGGATGTGGGCTATGCGTATTTTTGATCTAAAAAAAAAGAAGTCATCAATATCTGTGACTGCAAAAAGCTGGGCTTTGTGGGCGATGTGGAGTTTGATCCGGAAACCGGCTGTATCACGCATCTGATCGTTCCGGGGCCGGGGTGCCTGTGCGGGATCTTCGGACGGGAAAAGGAATATATCATTCCATTTAAGAATGTGTGTCAGATCGGCAGCGATATCATTCTGGTGGAAGTAAAAAAGCTAAAGGACATTGAAAAACCGTGCAAATGCGAGTAAGGGGATTACATTGGCCTGTGCGTCATACGACAGCAGTTTACTTGTTTGGAGGGGAAGCATCGGTGCTGTTTTCGTTTGCACGATGCCTGAACCGTATCATGGAAAGGGCATGAAACCGAATTTGCTTGCGAAGAAGGTTCAGATGGGTTAAAATAGAAACAAAGAATTGCGCAGGAGGAAAAATTTTGAAGTGTCCGTTTTGTAACGCAGCCGATACCAAGGTCATTGATTCGAGACCGGCAGAGGACAATAGTTCCATCCGCCGCCGTCGTCAGTGCGTGGTCTGCGGAAAGCGTTTTACTACATATGAAAAACTGGAAACCATGCCGCTCATGGTCATCAAAAAGGATCAGACCAGAGAACCGTATGACCGTTCCAAGATCGAGGCTGGAGTTGTTCATTCCTGCCATAAGCGTCCGGTGTCCATTCAGCAGATCAACCAGATGATCGACGAGATTGAAAACCAGATTTTTACCATGGAGGACCGGGAAGTAGAAAGCTCCGAGATTGGAGAACTCGTCATGCAGAAATTAAAGCAGCTGGACGAGGTGGCCTATGTGCGTTTTGCGTCCGTTTACCGGGAATTTAAAGATGTGAATACCTTTATGGAGGAGCTTGGAAAGCTTCTGGAAAATAAACGAAAGTAGGCAGGAAAAGAAACGTGATATTAGAACCATTTTACCCGAAAGAATGGCTGGACAGCACCTACGAGATCGACTGGGAGCAGTGGAAAAGAAAAGGAATCCGGGGCGTTTTGTTTGATATCGACAATACACTGGTTCCACACGGTGCTCCGGCAGACAGCCGTGCGATCGCACTGTTTGAAAAGCTGCATGCGCTTGGTTTCCAGACATGCCTTCTGTCCAATAACAAGGAGCCGCGGGTGAAATCCTTTGCGGACCAGGTCCATTCCCCCTATATTTACAAGGCAGGAAAGCCGGGAGTGAAAAATTATAACCGGGCGGTACAGGAAATGGGACTTTGCAAGGAAGAGGTCCTGTTTGTGGGCGACCAGCTATTTACCGACGTGTACGGGGCGAACCGGGCCGGGATTTATGGAATCCTGGTAAAGCCGATCAACCCGAAGGAAGAGATCCAGATCGTGTTAAAACGGTACCTGGAAGCGGTTGTGCTTTATTTTTACAGGAAGCACAACAAGTAAGATCAGAAGATTAGAAAATCCGAGAATGTGCTACTGGCACTTCCACAATATGCAGTACAACAAAAAAGAGGCGGTTCCCATGCTGTGTGGGAATCGCCTCTTTTGTTTAATATTTGATCAAAAATGTGCGGAGTATTAAACTCTGGACAGATACTCACCAGTACGGGTGTCAATCTTGATCTTATCACCGTTGTCAACGAACAGCGGAACGTATACGGTTGCGCCAGTCTCAACGGTTGCCGGCTTGGTAGCGCCCTGTGCGGTATCGCCCTTGAAGCCCGGCTCGGTGTTGGTGATCTCGAGCTCTACGAATAACGGCGGCTCTACGGAGAATACTTTGCCGTTGTAAGAGCAGATCTTAACAACCTCGTTCTCCTTAACGAACTTTAATGCGTCACCGATCACGTCGGAAGTCAGAGCCATCTGCTCGTAGTTCTCCATGTTCATGAAGTTGTACAGATCGCCGTCCTCGTACAAATACTGCATATCTACGCGGTCGATTCTTGCAGACGGGAACTTCTCGGTCGGACGGAAGGTTCTCTCAACTACGGAACCGGTCATAACGTTTTTAATTTTGGTTCTTACGAAAGCAGCACCCTTACCTGGTTTTACGTGCTGGAATTCTACAATCTGGTATACTGCACCCTCGATTTCCAGGGTAATGCCGTTTCTAAAATCACCTGCTGAAATCATGTGATATTCCTCCTTGAATTTGCGTACTCGCTATTAATCTACTATATTCTATACTAAAAACCGCTGTTTTTCAACTGTTTTTTCGTGTTTTGCCGTGTTTTGCCGCGGTTAGCAGGGGCTTTTGCGGTATTTTTTCTGCATCCGGACTGGCGTTTGGTCCTGCCGCGGGTTATCGGCTGAGCTGGTCCAGGATATCTTTGGTATCGGACATGAGCTGAGAATCCGTGGAATGTTCCATCACATACTCAAAATCAGCTTTGGCCAGACCGGCTTCATCTGTATGAAGATAGCAGACTCCGCGGTTGTAGAAGGCAAAATCCGCAAAGCAGTTTCCCTCGATTGCGGCAGTGAAATACGGAATAGCCGTTTTATAGTCTTCCCGGTTCATGCTGATGGAACCAAGGTAGAAATTGCATTCAGCCAGGTAAGCACCCTGTTCATAGGCTTTTCGGAGATAGCTTTCCGCGGCTTCTTCCTGTTCCAGGTTCATGTAGGAAGAGCCAATGAGGAAATTTAGTTCTCCGTCCTCTGGCTCTGCGATGGCATATTTCTGAAAATCGGCAAGGGCACCCTCAAAATCTTCAAGGGAATAACGGCAGACACCGCGGGCATAGGCAATTGCATCGGCATATTCCGGGAGTGCTTTTTCCGCATTGTTGTAAGCGGTGATGGCATTTTCGTAGTCCATCTGCTGCTGGTAACAGTCTGCGATGTACATCAGTACATCCGTCTGGGATGGATCAATCTGGTACATGGTTTCGTAGTCGGTACGGGCTTCGGCGTATTTGCCGTTTTCCTCCAGTAGCTGTGCCCGGAGCTGTCTTGCATCGTAGAGATCCGGGGCCAGGCGGATAGTGGTTTCCAGATCGGCCATGGCTTCATCGGACCGGTTTAACAGGACATAAAGTCCGGCTCGTTTCAGGTAATACTGGGGATTAGCGCTGTCCAGTGCAAGCAGATGATTGATTTCATCAAGTGCTTCATCATAATTGCTCTGGGTCACAAGTTCAGAAAAATGATCCAGGGCAGCATTTTGCTCGTCCAGTGACAGCTGCTGCTTTTCCTGAAGCTGTTCGGCTGCCTGATGCGACCGGTGCTGTTCATACTGTTCCAGAAATGCAGTGGACACGTAGGGGAGCGCCAGAGATACAATGAGAATCAAGGCAATCCCCTTTTTTCGTGCGTTGATTTTAAAGAAAAGACCGCGGCGGCCTGTAGAATGATGTTTCATAAATGCCCCTTTCTCTTATGCAGGTTCATAAGGGTTGAAATTATGGATTAATAACCTCAGGGTATCACAAGTAATCTAAAAACTCAATAAAAATAGCAAAACTTTGACATTAGAGATGGTAAAATGCTATAATTTATGACAATAACAGCGGATTTTTAGGACAGAGAGGAGAAATGCTTATGCAAAAAAAGGTGGCGCAGGAGGCACTGGAACTGACGCGGGAGTGCCTGATGCAGTATTGGCAGCTGAATCCGGAACTGGTACTGTCTTACTGTGATGAGGATGTATTATGGACCGGGGCACTGCAGAAGCAGTTTATTGTCGGGAGGGAAGCGACTGCGGAAGATCTGCGGGGTACTATGCGGGATTTAAAACCATGCCATTTAATGGAACAGGATTTTTTTGTAGTGCAAAACAGTGGAAATGTCTGTACGGTGGCAGGGCGTTATCTGGTTACGACTGATGAGCGTGTGGAATTTTTCCTTCAGGTGCAGCAACGCTGCACGTTTGTCTGGGAGCAGAGAGATGGGAAACTGAAAATCTGTCATATGCATATTTCCAATCCGCTGGGCGAACTGAAAACAGCGGGAGATGAGATGTTTCCCAGCACCATGGGCAGAATGGCGCATAAATATCTAATGCGCCGGTTTAGTACACTGACAGATAAAACCAAGCTGATGGCTACAGATCTGGAGGACCGGGAACACATCTTTCTTTTATCTGAGATTCTTTATGTGGAGGCAGGCGGACGCATAAGCATCATTGCTTTTCTTTCCGGAGCGAAAATACCAGTGCGTATGACATTAACAGAGTTTCAGAAGAAAGCAGATGAGAGGTTTGCGGCAGTGCACCGGAGCTATGTTATCAACACGGAGTGCATTTCCCGGATCAAGAAATATGAGGTGGTACTGATCGACGGGACGCGGATTCCAATTCCGGTGAAGAAGTACCGGGAAACCAGAGAAATGCTGTTAGAGCGGCTGCAGTAGGAAAATTTCAAAAATAAGTTTTCGATGTCAATATTCATGCCTTTCATGCAGAAAACATTGAATGAAGAAGTCTATTTCTGTATAATTAAAGTAGAAAACTGTATTTTTCCAAAGGATGACAAAAAAGTCAGAAAACATAAAAGCTACGGATACATATAGTGAAAAGGACGAGTCAGTTACGTTTAGAAAGGAATGGCGAATCTATGGGTATACAGGAAAAGGCAATGTTAGAGTACCGAAAGACCATGAAACGGGCAAAAGGAATGATCGCGGTTCTGGGACTGTGTATGGCAGTTACAGGGACATCGGTTTCTTATGCGGCCGGCGGCACTGCAGATTCCGGCTATGAAAGCAGTCAGGATGCTGCGGTCGGAGACAGCGCAGATTCTGGCGGCGGAAGCTTTGAGGCCGGTGACAGTTCGGGCGGAGGCGGATCCGGTGGAGGCGGCGCTTCTGAAAGCGGAGACAGCTCCAGCGGTGGCGGAAACTCTGAGGCCGGAGGCAGTTCTGGAGGAAGCGAAGCTGGAGGAAATTCCAGTGAAAGCGGAGACAGCTCATCTGGAGAAAGCAGTTCCGGAAGCAGCGGTTCTGAGAGCGGAAGCAGTTCGGAAGATGGCAGCGGAAACTCTGAGAGCGGAAGCAGTTCGGAAAGTAACAGTGGGAATTCTGAGAGCAAGGACAGCTCAGAAAATGACGGCGAAAGTTCTGGGGACGGAGATAACTCAGAAAATAACAGCGGAAATTCCGAGGATGGAAACGATTCGGAAACTGATTCCCCAAAAGGATCTGAATCCGGAAATCAGTCCGGCAGCGGATCTGAAACAGGCAATAATTCTGAGACAGGCAATGATTCTGAAGATGATAAAAATTCCGCAGACAAAGGCAATCCTGGACTTGGAACAGGTTCTGGAAATGTACAGAACCCTGAGCAGGGAAGCGTTTCAGATGACGGCGTGAATTCCAGTGCAGATTCTGATGATAAGAACCGTGCAGACACTGGAAATGTTCAGCAGGACGGTGAAATGACTGGAGAAGGCCAGAACAGCAATACTGGAGCATTTGAAACAGACGCAGCGGATACTGGAGAAAACGCAGGAACATCCGGCGGAGGTTCCGGCTCTTCAGGAGGCAGCGCAGGATCATCCGGCACCGGTGCAGAAATTTCAGAAGCCAGTCAGGCAGAGTCAGGCGCGATCGGTGAGGAACAGCCGGAATCACCTGAGACTGAAGAATCACCTGCCGCAGAGATACCGGAAGAGCAGAAGCAGGAGATTGCAGCACAGGCGGCGGCTCCGAAAGCAGCTCCTGCAGTGCAGGCAGCGAATGAGCTGGAAGTAGAGGATGCAAACTCTACGGCAATTGATGTCAGAAGTGATGAAGCCATTGAAATTTCCATCGGTGATAACTCAAAGCTGACCGTTATCGTCAAGAATGGGGCAGCAACAAAGAAAACCGCCTACACGAATGCAAACATCACCTCAGTAAAGATCGCTTCAAAGACGAAGATCAGCTTCCGGGATCCAGTGAATATAAAGAATAAAGTCCTGGATCTGGCAACAGCCATTATGGAACTGATTGCTAAGCAGATTGAATTGAAGCCGAGTCAGAACGTGACGCTGAAAGTCAAAGAACTGAAACTTACCGCTCAGGATACCGGCTCTGCCACAGCGGGGGATGTATTTCTGAATGTGGTGAAGAAGGTGTATGATTCGGATACGATATATGCTGGCATAAAAAATATGACGATTGTCGCCAGTGGTGATACGGACGATAAGGGGTCTGAAATTACTATCACGGCGACGAACAAAGCATCTTCAGCGGCGGACAGTACATCGGCAGGACAAGAGGCCGATGCAGATACCAGTGATTCAGGCGTATGGTCATCCGTCAATGGCGAGATTGAGGATATTGACGGATACCTGGCAAATGTAAAAAATATCGAGACCATCATTGAGATTGAGGATTGCAGTTTTACCGCAGATACGATCACCTTATCTTCTATGAATGATCTGACCATGAGCACGAAGAGTGTTGGCATTGGAGTGGCAGTCAATGTAGCGAATGTTTCTTCAGCAGTTCTGGTAAAGAACAGTGATTTCACATCCACCAAAAACATTGAGATGACAGCAAAATCCGTGATCAAATCGGATGTAAATGCAGATGCAAAAGTAGGAAATATTGCAGTTGGCGTTTCTGTTATTGGTGGAATTACCAAAGTAAGTATTGACAGTACAAATGGGAATAACATTTCTGCAGGCGGTGACCTGATTCTGACAGCAGAGAGCAATGCAGCAGCAACAAGCAATGCGCTGGGAAAGAAAACGAATTCCAGCCAGAGCGGAGCATTTGCAGGTGTGTCAGTGATCAATTATGACACCATGGCAAATATTGGCGGAAATGTCAATGTAACAAAAGTACGCAACCTGAAGGTTTCCTCCACGCAGCACGGAGTGAACGGCACCACTGTAAAATCTGTAAAGTCGGAGGAGAAAAATTCTTCTGTAAAGGAAACAGCCCTGAATACGATCCTTGGAATCATAAACAACTCCCTGGAGAACATTCAGCTGACTACCAGATTGAAACAGAAGGGCAGCGAGATGGCTTCTGATGCCAAGACGAAGATCAGCAGCTGGTTCCACAAAGATGAAGTAGAAGGCAAGTTAAGCGAGTCTCTGGAAACAGCCAGCGGCGAAGACAGCGGAGTGGGAAGCCTTTTTGAAGAAGCAGAAGCAGAAATCAGCAATAAAATCAAACTTACCTTCCAAGATACAGCTGGAAGGAATGTAACAGGCGTTACCGTAAAGATTACGCCAAACGAAGGGACTGCATCAGCTCCAAGACTCTGGACACTGGATAAGAGTAATGTTTATGAAGGAACGGAGTTTGCGAATGGTTCCTATACCATAACCATCATTGTACCGAGTGGTTATGCAGTTCCGGCAGATCAGGTAATCGAGATTGCTTCCGGAAAAGGGTATAACGGAATTGTGAAACTGGCAAAGACAAGTAATACTAAAAATCAGCTGGTTGGAGCAATCGCAGTAACAATTGTAAATTCCACAAATGAAGCATCTATTACAACAACAGGCACAATTAATGCCGGCGGAAAAGTAGAAGTGCTCGCAAACGCAGTTTCCAATAATACAACGGTTGCAGATGCTTGTACCATTCCAAGCGGATTAGAGGATGATGCGAAGGATAATGAATTCCGGTTTGCGGCAGTGACAGAAGATGGTTCTACTACACTTCCGGTAACGGCAACTCTGACGAAAGTAACACAGGACGGTCAGACAGATACCGGCAATCCATATAATCAGACATTCCTGGACAAAGACGGACTGATTAAATTTACAAACGGAGCCACACAGAATGAAGACCAGTCAATAAATGAAAATCAGCAATTAACAGCAGGAAAATACAAGCTGGTATTCAAACTTCCGGGAAGTTTCGGTTTTGCTCCGAAGGATATGACAGGAATCACAGTTACGGATGAAACAAAAAATGGAACTACTTACAAAGTATATACCATGTATATTACTTTAACAGCAAACAACACCAATGGAGTAAAAGGCTTAAAGCAGCTGATCACTATGAAAGCCAATGGTGATACCTCCGGAAAGAATGGAACTAATATTTCTGCAGGTGTGGCAATCGGAGTTGGTGTTGTGAATAATCACAACGAAGCTTACATTTCAAATGCAACGATCAACGCAAATGATCTTACGGTTGCGGCAGTTACAGGTGAACAGAGTATTCTGGTAGAAGTGGATGAAAATGGAACAACAAAAACAGAAAACAGGACCTACGATAATCTGTCTTCTGTAAGTACAACAGCAGGATTCAACTCAGGCAATTTTGGACTGGGTGGGGCTATTTCAGTAAATGTAGTAAATGACATTACAAATGCCTACATCAGCAAGGCGACTATTAATATAGGAAGAGATCTTTCTATTGCAGCGAGCAGTAAGAGCAACGCAGCAACAAAAGCCGGATCCGATGATTCCCAGAAAGAATTTGCAAAGTCCACCGGTGTCGGAACTGCAATTGGTGTTGGTGTAGTCAGCAATACTACAACCGCAGATCTGGAAGAGACGACAGTAGTAAACGGAACAGGAAACAGCAACAAGTTTAACTCCTTGACCGTGAAAGCAGAATCTGAGGGTGAGATTACTGTGGAAGCCATTGCCGGAGCAGCCGGAGGCAAGGCAATCGTTCCGGTGGTTGCAGTAAACATTTTAAATGGAACCACAAGAGCAAAGGTTGCAGCGAACAGTCAGCCAGTCGCACTGGTCGGAAATCTGACGGTCTACGCAAAATCAAATAAGAAGAAATCCACCAGGGCCAGCGGAAAGGCTGCAGGCTGCAGCGTGGCAGTGGGCGGAGCCGTGACCGTATCCGCAGGAAAGCTTCATCAGTATGCGTACATGAACCGTACAGTGACAGGTGCAAATGACATCAGTGTAAAAGCAGAAAGCGGAAACTCGGCAGAGACCATCAGCATTGCCGGTGCCAATGGAGCAGATGCACCGAGTGAAGATGACAGCAATTCTGATAGCAGTGATGACAGTGATCCGCAATCGCCGGATAATCTGGTGAACAAGGCACTGGCAAGCGGCAAAAAAGTCGGTTCCGGTACGGATGGAATCTCTGAGACAGAGTCCAAGACTCCACAGTCCGCAGAGACCACCGAAGGAAAAGTAACCGCAGCGGCGGCTGTGGCAGTGGAAGTATGGAATGATGAAACTGTAGCCAGTGTCAAAGCAGATACAGTTTCCAGTGGTAAGCTGGAAGTGATTGCCCTGGCACACAACAATGTAACTGTGAAAGCCAATGCATCTTCCACTTTAAGCACCAATGGTGTAGGCGTCAGCGTAGCAATTCTGGTCGGCAATTTAGTGAACCGGGCAGAAATTTCAGGAAGCCACAAGACCGGTTATTTCCTGGTTCGTGCAGGAATGCCGACTGATAGTAGCGGAAAAGAAACAGCCAATACCATCGAAGTGATCAGTATCTCCGGTGCAGGTGCTTCCAACGTAGGTGTAGCCGGAGCGGCTGCAATCAATATTTTCAATACTGCCTACACTGCAAATGTAAATGGAAACCTGACAGCAGAAGGAAGTCAGGAGAGCAGTGTGACAGCAAAAGTAAACCAGAAGATTACCACCAAGGCAGGCGCAAGCGCAGACCTTCAGGGAGCAGAATCTGGAAACAGCGGCAGCACCGGAAACAGCGGCAGTACCGGAAACGGCAGCAATAGCGGAAGCAGCTCTGGCGGAAGTGATAAGAGTGTTGGCGTAGGCGCGTCCTTCGGACTGACCATTGCGGACACAACGGCAGAAGCAAAAGTTGCAGGCGGAAACATTAAAACAGCAGGCAATTTCGCTGTGAAATCTGTGATCAACAGTGAGATTGAGACTTATGTGGAAGCTGGTAATGATGCATACGAAGATGCCGATGGCAATAGTACTTCTGGAAGTTCTTCTGATAAGGCTGACAGAAAGTATGATTCCCTGGACGCAGCAGTTTCTGTATCTCTGGTAAGCAGCAATGCAAACGCAGAGATCAGCAGCGGAAGCAATGCAGATACCGATGATGGTAATCTGGATATTTATGCAGAGAGTGTCTCTAAGACGGAGACCACCGCAAAGGGCGATGCGGAAGCGAAGAACGCAGCAGTCGGTGCCTCCGTAGCCGTAAACCTGGTGGCAGAGAAAGTCAGCGCACTTCTGGCAGGAACTGCATCGGTTGGCGGAAACTTTACCGTACATGCCATTGCCAAAGCACAGGATCTGGCAAAAGCGTACGCAACGGCGTCTGGTGTAGATTTATCCCGTTACGAGAAGAAGTACAATGCAACCATTGCTTCTATATTAGATGGTTCAGCATTTAAGAAAAACAATAACAACTCTGGAAAGAGCAATACTTCTTCTGATAATAAAGTAAACGAGAAGATCGACAGCAAGCTGAACGCTGAGGATAAGAACAAGACCAGTTCTGATACCAGTCTTTCCAACAAAGTCCTGGCGGCAGCAGATGTGAAGACTTCCGAGCATTCTGTGGACAGTGGTTCAACCGACACTACAGGAACGAATGCAGCCAATGCGGCAAATGCAAAGAAGGATGCTCAGAACGGCAAGACCGGAACCACAAACAATCAGGAAAATCCGGTATCCGTGGCAGCAGCAGTCGGCGTTTCCATCGTATCCCACGATGTAAGCGCAAGAGTATCCGGTACTGTGAAGAAGGCTAAAACAGTTACCATCAAAGCAGAGAACCTTGACAACTTTGAGATGCTGGCAACCGGAGCGGCCGTTTCTAAGAAAACCTCCATTGCTCTTGGTGTGGCAGTGGTGATCAATAACAGTAAGACTTTAGCAGAATTAACTGGCAATCTGGGTGATGAAACTCAGAATACGAAAGTTGGCAATGTGCTGATCCGGGCAATCACCAGACACAATATGGATGAGGATTACAGGACCAGACTTGGTGCAGAAGCCATTGCCGGAGCAGCAAATGGTTCTGCAGCTGGTGGTGCGGCAGCGGCAGGCGCGGTAGCACTGATTGTATCGAATGCAGAAACAATTGCAAAAGCTGGAAATAATGCAGTAATTTATTCCGATGGCGATGTAACAGTAGAAGCCATTGAGCAGAGCAAACTGGCAGCCCGGGCATGGGGCGCATCTGTAACCAGCAGCAAGTTCAATGAGCAGAACGGCAGCGGAAAGACCAGCGAATCCGCAGGTGGTTCTACAACAGCAGGAATTGGCGCATCTTATGCCATGATCTATGTGAACAACAAGACAACTGCAGAGATCGGTGACAATGCGCAGATCACAGCAAAGAGTCTTCTGGTCAAGGCAGAGAAACAGCAGGTAAGTGCCAAGGCTGATGATATTGGCGGAAACATCAAGATCAACGGCGTGATCAAAACTGGCTCCACCCAGATCAAAGATGGCAAGGTTGAGATCAATACAACCGATGATGCACAGAGTTCTGAAGACCTGAAATTATCTGATCTTGCCAGTGTAGTAAAGGATCTCTGGAATCTTCTTTCCAATAATAACTACTACCTGGAAGCCGTCGGCGGAGCAGCTTCTGCTGAGAATACAAAATTTACCGGAGCAGGTTCCTTTACGGTTCTGGTGATCAATGATTATGTGGCAGCACTGGTTGGCAAGAATGTAACTTTGATTCTGACCGATGGTCTGACCGTCAAAGCAGCTTCCAAAGTAAATGCAGTGACCATCGCAGGTTCCGTGGCATATGGCGGCAGCAAGAGTGCCGGTGTTGGCATCAATACCATCATTCATAATTCTGAAGTCTATACAGGACTTGGTGAAGATTCTAAGGTTACTGGTGCAAACGATGGGGCATGCAATGGCGATGTGACTATCAGCGCATCCGGTGAACTGGATCTGACTTCGATTCTGGTAGCAGCAGCGGCTTCTTCTTCTAAGTCAGGCAATGGAACACAGGCTGCGGGAGAAGGTGTGGTTAACATTTTCGTAAATGGAAACAACGTAACCGCAGAGATTGGCAAAAACGCAACCATTAAAACGAAGGGTAACGTAAAATTAACCGCAGCATCCAGACTTGGCTATACCGGAATTACCGGCGGTATCGCGGCATCTGGCGGACACGGAATCGGTGCTTCTGTCAGCGTGATCGTGGTCAATACCAATACTCTGGCACAGATTGGCAATGGCGCAAACATTACGGCTGGCGGAAACTTAACCGTAAGTGCAGACAGCGAAGAGACCATCGTGGCAGTGATCGTCAATGGAGCGGCAGCTGGAAGCAATGGTGTGGCAGCAGCAGTCAGCCCGGCAGTCAATGTGATCAGGGGCAGTACCGTTGCAAGAGCTGGAACCGGAACTTATAACGTCAATGCGATGTCTGTAACTGCAAACAGCAAGACTGTCATCGTGATCGTTTCCGGCGGCGCGGCAATCAGCAGCGGAAAATCCGGTGTCGGCGGTTCTGTACAGGTGAACGTATTCTTAAAGAAGGTTCTGGCAGAGATCGCAGACGGAACCAGCAGTGATTATGCAGCGATTATCGCTCCTGGCGGATTGACTGTAAGTGCAGATGCGACAGAAAAGAATTATATTTTTGTCATTGGTTTAGGCGGCGGCAAGAGCGCATCTGTATCTGGTTCCATCGGCGTCATCGTCATCAGCAACGATGTTATGGCGAAGATTGGCGATTATACACAGATCGGTAACGCAAATAGCCGCGGCAATGTAACTGTATCAGCGAAAGATTCCATGATCAACGTGGTTCTGGCTGGCGGATTTGCCGGTTCTGCAAGCGGTGCAGCAGTTGGACTTTCCAATGCAGATGTGATTGCAGATGGAAAGACTCAGGCACTGATTGGTGACCATGCAACGATCTATGGAAACAATGTAGCTGTAACAGCAGCATCAGATAAGAAATTTATCAACATCGTCATCAGCGGCGGCGTATCCGCAGGCGGAACAACGGTAACCGGTTCTGCAGCAGTGGTAGTTGTCGGGGACACGGTGAAGTCAGCGGTTGGTAAGAATTCCGTGATCAATGCCAACGGCGATGTACAGATCATTGCTCTGGGCAGTACCGATATCATTGATATCGTTGGCAGCCTGGGATTATCTACCAGTGGTGCAGCTGTTGGAGCTTCCATCGATACTATCGTATATCAGGGACTGATTTACGCAGGTGTTGGCAAGGGAACAAAGATTACCACCAGCAATAGCGGCAACGTGATCGTTTCTGCAAAGAGTGATGATACTCTGGTGGATCTGGTGATCGGAGCTGCCGGTGGTTCCAGTGCGGCAGTGAATGGTTCTGTAGCAGTGATTGTAGCAAAACAGAACGTATTCGCGCTGATCGGAACTCCAGACAGTAACAATGAGAACGCAGACGCATCAGGAACTGTGATTTCTGCAGATGGCAGTATCCAGGTAACCGCAGAAGCAGAGCAGACCATCCTCTCCGGAGCAGGTTCTGCAGCAATCAGCGCTGGAAGCGCAGGTGTTGGTGCAGGTGTGATTGTGATTACGGATACTCACAGAACATGGGCAGAAGCTGGAATTGGCGCTGCACTGGATGCTCTTGGCAAGAACAGTGTCAGCGGTAATTTTGGCAAGCTGACAATTACAACAGACAGCACCAGCGGCAATGTGGTTTCCAGACGCGGAAAACATAACCAGATGACCATCAACGGCATCATCATTGGTGCTTTCAACACAACCAATATTCACGCGATCGCAGTTACCGGAGCAGGCGGATCCAGCGCAGGTGTCGGCATTGCAACAGTAACCGTAGTAGAAAAGGCGAAAGCCCAGGCGGTTATCAATTCTAATGCGAAGATCAACCAGGGCAATCGCGTGGGAGCAAATCAGAAGTCCAGCGTTTATGTCATCGCATCCAATGACACCGTAGAAAGTGTCTCGGGTGGTGCGGCGTCAGGCGGCGGAACAGCAGGTGTCTCCGGTGCAGTGGTTGTCTACACAGGAATTAAAGAAACCACAGCAAGAATTGGTGATGGAGTACAGATCTTTGCAGAAAATGCAATTGTAGTTCTGGCTCATTCCGATAATCAGATTTACGCAAATGTCATTGGCGCGGCAGCAGGCGGAACTGCCGGTGTGGGAGCAACCGTATCGGTTATCGTTCTTCAGGATACTACAACCGCAAGTGTTGGCGGAACCTTAAAAGCTGGAACTATTACCATTCAGGCAGAGTCCAATCAGTACCTGCAGCTTTCCGCAACATCCATTCAGGGCGGCGGAACGGCGGCAGCAGGCGCATCGGTGGGAACCATCGTATTCAAGGGCAAAACTCTTGCAGAGGTTCGTCCAGGTGCAACCTTAATTGCAGCAAGTGGCGATATTCTGATCTGTGCAGTATCCAAAGAAACCATCGATATGACGGTGATTGGTGCGGGCGCAGGCGGAACAGCAGCCGTGAACGGTTCCTTCGCAGTGTTAGTCATGAATGTGACCACACAGGCAATTGTTGGAAACGGATGTACTCTGAAAGCAGAGAATGGAACGATCACAGTAAAAGCAGAAGATGCAACCAGCCTGAATTTGAAGACAGGTAATGTAACTGTTGGCGGAACTGCGGCAATCGGAGCAGCGATTGAAGTTGCGATTTACCGCAATACCGTAACTGCAATGATTGGCAACAATTGTACAGTGCTTGCAAAGGCAATCTTAGTTCAGGCAGCGTCAGACCGCGGCATTACAGCGAAAGCTGTCATGGCAGGCGCAGGCGGAACTGCAAGTGTCAACGGAAGCATTCTGGTACTTTCCATTGGCGCTGCAACTACAGACAGCGACGCCAACAAGGCCAATACAAACGGCGGCGGTAATTCTTCTGACAAAGCAAGTGATGAAGCATCAAAGCGTGGCCAGGCGGCAGTAAATCATGGTTATGGTCAGACAGTTGGCGCTGGCGACCAGAATAATCAGTATGTGGATGAGGCAAATAGCATCATCAACGGACTGAAAGAAGAGAACAAGTCTCTGATCAGCGGATACTTTACCAGTGCTTCTGTAGATGATGAGACATATGCAGGCATTGGCGATGGTGGTTCCACAACCGCAACAGACGGCGATGTTACTGTAGAAGCAACAGAAAAGACAAAGTTAGACGCAATTGCAGGAGCAGCAGGCGGAAGCGGCACAGCATCCGTTGGTATCTCCATGAATCTGGCGATCATCAACGGCACAGCAGAGGCAAGACTTGGCGGTACGGTAAGAGCTGATAAAGGAAATGTCAAAGTTCACGCACAGAATATTTTAGAGATTCCGAACTTCATTTCCAGCGGCGGTGGTGCAGCTGGTTCTGCATCCGTGGCAGGAACCATTACAGTCATCAAAGTTGGCGAGCAGGCAGCTGCTTATATCGCACCGAATGCAAACGTATACGCAGATGGCAACGTGATCGTTCTGGCAGAAAGTGCTCAGGACATCCGGGTGATCAACGGAAGCGTAAGCGGCGGTGGCGCAGCAGGAATTGGTGTGGCTACCAATGTGATTGTTTTCTCTAACAAGACACATTCTTATATTGGTGATGGAGCAGTCGTTACTGCCAATGCAAACAGAGGAAATGTAAACTTTGCAGACGGCACAACAATTTCTGATGTAAATAAGAATTATAAGAACTTAAATGATAAGGATACGACGACCGATTATGTGTCTTCTAAGTCTAATGAGTCTGCTCAGTCTGGTGTTTTAGTAGGTGCGAAATCTTCCCAGAAGATCCGCAGCTGGGTAGTCAGCGGAGCAGCAAGCGGAGCCGTATCGGTAGTTGGTTCTGTCAATGTATTAGTATTTGGCAGTGAGACCAAAGCATGGATCGGAAAGAATGCCAAAGTTACAACAAAGAACAATGGTGATATTCTGGTGATCGCAGTGGATACCACTTCCATTCAGGATGTGGCAGGTAATATAGCTGCCAGCGTCACAGTCAGTGCAGGCATCTCCAACGACACCATTACCTTCCAGAAGGTGACCAGCGCCTATGTAGATGAAGGCGCACAGTTAACCAGCGGAAGAAATATCATCATCAAGGCAATCAGTGATGAAGCCTATGTGGTAGTCGTAGTCAGTGCCGGTGCGGCAGTTGGTGCAACACCAACAGGTGCTGTGAACGGAGCAGTTTCTACGATCATCATAAAGAATGAGACTACAGCAGAGGTGAAAGCCAATACTGCAGCTACCATTCTGACTGCAAACGGCAGTATCGCAATCTGGGCAGAAGATAACCAGAATCTGTATGTGATTGCAGGATCAGCCAATACTGCCATCAGCGCAACCGGAGTATCCGTCAGCGGCGCGGCAGGTGTAGCGGTTGTGAAAGCAAGCAATACGGTTCAGGCATTGGTTGGAAAACTGGCTCAGTTAAATGCTTATGGAACGACAGGTATTACTTTCTATACCGGCGAGTTAGATGGCAATGATGGCGACCGGAAGAGAAACCGCAAGAAAGCGCCTCAGTACGGCGTTCTCATCGGAGCATTTAACACCAATAATCTGATGGCAATCACTGCGTCTGGTTCTGCAGGTACTGGCGCAGCGGGATCCATTGCTTCTACCACAGTTGTATCCAATACGGTAGTACGGGCAAAAGTAGATAACGGAGCGAGAATCAATCAGAACAGCCGGAAACATGCAACACAGAGTTCCAGTGTGAAGGTCATTGCCATGGACTCTACGGAGAGTGACACGGCAGCCGGTGGTGCGGCAGTCGGTATCGCAGGAGCAACTGGAACCATTGTAGTGACTTATTTAAAGAAGACTGTAGAGGCCATCTTAAATGGTACGGTTTATGCACCGGGTGGGGTTGACGTCCTGGCAGTCAGCGATAACAATATATTCCTTCTGACAACCAGCTTGGCAGGCGGTCTGGCAGGCGGCGCGGGAAGCGCGTCCGTTCTCTACACAGAGAATACCGTAACCAGCCAGCTTGGCGGAACCATGGAGGCAGGTACAGCAGCAGTCAATGTAAAAGCCATCAACCGGCAGTACATGACTTCCGACGCGGCATCCGTATCTGTCAGCGCAGTCGCAGTGGGCGGTGCAGGAGCAAGCATCATCTTCAAGAGCCATACCAAGGCGGAAGTGCTGGATGGCACATCCATCCAAGCCGGTTCTCTGAATGTGAATGCACAGTCCCAAGAGACCATCACCGGTGTGGTGGCAGCAGCAACTGGCGGAAGCACCGCAGTGGGTGGATCTCTGATCCTGATCATTGCCAATGCAGATACAACCGCAAGAATCGGAAACAACGTAACCATCAATCTGAGCGGTGATTTAACCGTTCAGGCAGAAGATATTGTAACCATTGACATGACAGCAGGTACCGTATCCGGCGGTGGAAAAGCTGTGGGCGGTGCAGCAGCAGTTCTGATCTTCAAGAATACCGTTCTGGCAGAGATTGGAACAAACGGCAATATTACAGCAGCGAACCTGAATCTGACAGCAGACTCTAAACGGGACATTACGTCTTATGTAGCTGCAGGTTCCGCAGGTGTCGGCGCTGTATCCGGCAGTGTACTGGTAATTCTGGTTGGCAGCAAGCAGAGTGATGATGCAAAGACGGCTATGAAGCGGAATGATAAGAATGATGTAAGTTCCAATAGCCAGAGCAGCATCAACGAGGCTCTGCAAAATGCCAATGGTTTAACTGGCGAGAACTTAAAACTGGATATCACAGGCTACTTCACAGGCGAAACTGCCAATGCAACAACGGCAAGAATCGGTTCCGGAACTGTGATTACCCTGACAGGTAACGCCAAGATCAAAGCAGCAGAAACAACCACAGTAACTGCATATGTAGGTTCTGTATCTGGAGGTGGTTTGGCAGCAGGCGGTGCGGTGGCTATCGCAATCTTAAATGGCACGGTTCAGGCAGAGATCAATGGAATCATCAATGCAAGCGGCACCGTAACCATTAATGCAGAGAACCAGATTACCAGCAATGCCTTTAAGGCGGCAGCAGGTTCCGCAGCAGGAGTCATCGGACTGGGCGCAGCCGTGGCTTACATGGATGTGACCGGAACAACGAAGGTTCTGATCGGAAGCATCGGTTCTGTAAATGGAGAATCCGGAGTTCATGTATTAGCACAGTTAATCATCAATGCAAATCCGACAGCAGACGGTTATGCCGGTGGATGGGCATCCGCTGGAATGGCAGCAGCCAGATTAAAAGTAACCGGAGCAACCATCGTAGAATCACAAAGCGGCAGCAGGCTTGTGTCTGCAAAGGGCAATGTGAAACTGAATGCATATCAGGATATTACTTCTACAGCAAACACTACAGCGGCAGGTGTTGGTTATGGGGCAACAGGCTCCGTGACTCTTGCATTTGTAGATGTAGAGAGCACAACAAAAGTGGTCAGTGGAGCCAATGTAACAGCAGAAAATGGTTCTTACGATATTCTGAGCAACAGCATTTTAACTGCAACAGCAAATGCATACGGTTTGTCAGCAGCATTAGGCGGATCTGTTCAGGCGGCGATTGCCAGACTGACAGTAAAACCGGTTGTATTGGCATCGGTTACTGGCGGTGAGATTCAGACTAAGAATATAAGAGTACGGGCATTGTTCAATGTCAATGATAATAACTCTTATAGCAATGCTGGTAAGCTGGAATCCAATGCATATGCAGGAGCAGCCAGTGGTCTGGTAAGTGGTTCCGGTGCATCTTCGGAAATCACCGTAGACGGCAGTGCAACCGCGGAAGTAACTAATGCAACTCTGGCACTGACAGAGGACGCCCTGGTACTCAGCAAAGCCAACGGAAGTTTAACCGGTAACGGAGCAGGCTTAGCGGCAACTGTTGGCGCGGCAGTGGGTGGAGTAGTGGTGAAGATTAAAAATACCTTCAATACTATTGCACAAATCACCGGAACAACCATTACCAAAGCAAGAAACGTCTCCGTTCTGGCAGATTACAGCGGAACCGTAAAAGGAACTGCCAAAGGAACCGCAGGCGGACTTCTGGCAGCCGGAACTGCACAGAACCTGGAAATCACAGAAGATATTACAACCACAGCTGAGATTGCAAACAGTACCATCACAGCGAATGGAGCGGCATCTGCAGTAGCACAGGATGAGCATGATGTAAATGGCACTGCATCCGGACACAGTGCAGCGGGCTTTGCGGCAGGCGGTCTGACTAAGATCACCACGAAGATTACCAATAAGACTACTGCAAGAGTAACCGGAAGTACCATAACCGCACAGAATATCCTGATCCAGGCAGCCGCAAGCATCAACAAAGACACCACAGCGACGGCATCTTCCGGAGCATTTGGCGGATCAGCCAATGACGTCAGCGATGACACCACAGTTAATAATCAGACTTACACGGAAGTGGGAAGCGGAAGCAAGCTGACAGCAATCGATGCAGATCAGGATGGTGACGCAATCGTGATCATCGCGGCATCCAATAACTCTTATAAAGGTTACGCAACTGCAATCGCAGGCGCAATCATTGCCAAAGGTGTCGCGAAGGCAGTTCAGAATGTGACCGATGATGTGCGGGTTAAGATTTATCCGTCCGCGATTCTGGCAAATAAGGGCAATATTAAGATTTATGCGTCAGCGAAAGACATTACTTCCAACTTAACCGCTTACGGCGGAGCTGGCGGAGTGGCAGCAGGAACCAACGTAAAGGCAGAGGCAACCACTACAGCCAATGCAGTGGCAGAGTTCTTAAATGGAATTTCCGGCAGCCATGCGTCAGTGAATGCAAAGTCCGGAGATGTATTTATTGGAACAAGTACCAATACAGAGGCAAAGGTTTACGGCAGAATTAAATTTACCGTAGATGGCCTCAGCCACATTTCCACCGATGTCGTGAACAGGATGACCATCAATTCGCTGATCAATCTTGGAAGCTGCACAGAGTTGTCAGCGGCGAAAAACCTGGATATTCAGGCAGTGATCGGCCGGATTTACGCATATGCATCGGCATATTCCGAGACGGGTTCTATCATCAATACCCAGTCTAAGCCAAACGCGACGGTAAATGTGACAGCAAACGCAAAAGTAACTGGCACCAACGTAAGGCTGCACGCAGGTCAGACACTGACTCTGTATGCAATTTCGACCAATGATATTTATACCAATGCTTACAGCTATGGCTATACCGCAGGCGGTACTGGTTCTGTCATTTCTACAGCAACCAATAACACAAAAGTCTATGGCAATGTAGAAATTTACGGAAGTGATTCTTCCATGAACGCAAAGGATATCGCCATTGGCGCGGCAGCAAAGAGCGAGAGCGAAGTGTCTTATACAAAGAAAGCAGAGTATAAGGCAGAAACGGTAACGGAATTTATCAAACAGACTGTTACCAGAACCAAGAATGTCATTGAAAAGGTTTCCGAAAAGATTTGTAAAAAGCTTCCGTGGCCTCTGAATAAGATCGTCAAGTGGATTACAAAGACAATCGTGAAGGTCATCACCTGGGTAGAGGAGATTGTAGTAGAAAAGATTCTCCAGAGTGCAACCGATAAGAAGGAAAACGGGGAATACAAATCTGAAAACAACGTAATCTTAAATGGTAATATCTATTATGGAAACAATGCGGACGTAAATATTGTCATTGAGGAAAATGGAAATATTGCGAACAGCGATGTAACCTATGAGAAGAATGGTGACAATGTCATCATCAAATCTTTCAGTTCCAAGGCAAACGGAAGCTTAAAGATTGAGTCACTCTATGGCAAAGTAAGCGGAACCGTGAAGATTCACAGCAACAATGTGATCACCAGATTAAATATTACCAACAACTCTGCGAAGAATCTGATTTTGAAAAATATCGATCTTTTAGCAGAGTACGATGCAGACAGCTGCGCGTACACCATCCTTTGCAGTGATTATTCCAGGTTTGTGATGGATGATGTGGTGGATAACACCAATCAGCCAGAAGTAACCATTACAACCAATACCGGAAAGAATGTAACCTTTGATGGATGGTTCTCCTATTACACAGCAGTCTTAAATGTTCTGTTCAATGGACAGCGAGGAAGCGTATACTTTGGAGATAATGCGAAACTGGATGTAGCAAAGCTCAATATTCAAAATGCTGAAAATGTAGGAACTGATGGCAGACCGCTTCATGTGAATCTGTTTGTAACGGGCAATGATGATAATAGTCTGAAACGTCCGGAACTGATTGTGGATGCAGCAGGCAATGTTTATCTCCAGGTTGGACTGAAACGCTATATTGAAGTCCAGGGAACAACGACAGCAGAAGCAGAGAAGGCAGCAAACGCAGCAGCAGCGAAGATCAGAAACGTAGATAAGGCTCTGATTCAGTCTGTTAACTGCAGGAATGTACGCCTGATCATGGCTCTGCCGAAGCTGCTGGTTGGTGTTCTGGTTGAAGATCCGGTAACTGGAAAACAGACCTATACAACCACAGAATCTGTGAATACTGCATTGAATATTGTGTCAGCAAGCACCAGGGCAGTACAGGAAATTTCTCAGACATTGTATGAGAAAACGGAATTAGATGCCAATGGTGAGTGGAAGACCAGGTATTATACAGATTCCGCATGTACAACCGAATATCAGGCAGCAGATGGAAAACATGTAGAAGAGCGGTATGACACCACTGGTTTTGAGTATTATCTGGTAACCACAGATAGGGATGGAAATGTGAACTATCAGAAACTGGATCGGTCAGCGGAGTATCTGACCGATGAAGCTGGCAACTTTACTGGTGAGGTAAAAGTTGTGATCAATGGTCAGGCGCAGACCATGACACTGGGAAGCGACGATGCAATCCGGTATCTGAAAACATTGGCTGATGGAACTTACACAGATCAGCTTTCGAAGACCTTTTGGCTAGTGGATGATGAGGTCACTTTGATTTACAAACCAGCAGAGGGAAGTGCTGATGCAGGTGAGTATGATCAGATCCGTTACAACAAGGATACAAAGAAGTATGAAGTAGTAAAAGCTGAAACGGTAATTAAGGAATATGATTACATTACCTATGATGAAACGAAGAATCAGTATGTTGGTGTAACGGTAAAATCCGTTGAGAAAACCCAGGATATAACTGATATGACTCAGGGTAAGACCGTTGAGTACGAGTATGACAGTCTCGGCACATATGATCTTGGAAGCATCAATGCCGGGAATGATGCAGAAATCCGCGGTCTTGGCAATGCGGATGTGGACGTCAATCTGACGGAAACCATCACTGCTGGTGATGATCTGACTCTGGTGGCCGGCACTGTAACAAGACAAGGAAACCAGAGTGTGGATCTGAGCGCGGCTGGCATGTCCGTTCAGATAACAAAGAACTTTGGTACTTCCGCCGATCCGATTCGTGTATCGGTTGGAACGAAGGGATTCAACACTGCGGCAAACAGCACCGGACCAATCTATCTTGAAGCAAAGGACCGGGAGCTGGCCATTGGCTCTATCACTTCCGATGGTGTGGTAGAGATCAGCACTGACAAGGCAGTGAAGGCACTTGGCTCAGACATCAACATCAAGGCAGACGCTCTTCGGATCTTAAAGAGCAGTGCAGTGGGAACGGCAGATCAGAACTTAAGAACTAATATTTCCGGCAATATGGAAATCATTTCCACGGGTGATATCTATGTAACACAGCAGGGCACAGCCTATGTGAAGAATATCACAAGCAGCAGGAATAACGGTACGGTTTCCCTGACAGCTGGAAGTATTGCAAATGAAGCAGACGGAACTACCGCAGCGATCACCGCATCCAGCATCCTTCTTCACGCAACCACAGGAAGTATCGGAAACACCGATAAAGTGATGAATGTGGAAGCAGGAAACAGCACTCTCAGCGCAGTGTCAGATAGGAGCAGCATTTATCTGACCGATCTGACCGGAAATGTAAACCTGGGACAGTTAAAGGCGGCAGGTAATATCGTCTTTAAGACAGCAGGCAGCATCATCGGCAAGAACACCGCAGCAACTGTGATCGCAGCAGACGCTGACTTAAGCAGTACAAACGGCAGCATTGGAACCGCAGAAAGTCCATTAAAGACCCAGGTAACCTCCATCACTGCGGCCGCAGAAAACGGAAGCATCTACTTAGACAACACAGCAGAGAGCGGAATCTTATCCATCGGCAGAGTTAAAGCCGGATCCGACATTCAGATCACGGCAAATGGCATGACCGGAACTGAAGATGGAGATCAGGCAGATGTGACCGGCGAAAATCTGAAACTGACTGCAGTGGATGGCTCTATCGGAACCGCGGACCGGACGCTTAAGGTAGAGGGAACGACACTGGATGGTGATGCAGCGGAGAGTATCTGGCTGAAAGTACTGGACGATATGACAGTAAACCATCTGACAGCACAGAAGAGCATTGAGCTGGAAGCACTGAAAAATGTAACTGTGAAGCAGCTGACTGCACCGGAGCATATTCTGGTTAAGGCAGCTGGTAAGGTAATTGCAGGAAGTATTGGAAACGATGATGTTCATGCAACAACCAAGAAACTGGATATGATCGCAGAGCAGATCGCGGAAGACATCAGTTACCTGAAAGTGAAAGGTTATGGAAATGAGGCTGAACTGGAACTGCAGGTGAAAACCATGACAGGCGTGTATATCCAGGATAGCAGCAAGATTTTGAAACTGAAGAAAGTTTCTTCTGACAGCAGTGACGTGAAGATTAAGACAGCCGGAGCTATGGAAAATGGTCTGGAAGACACGGACACTGAGGCTAATGTCACTGCCAGAAACATTGTTCTGGAAGCAGATACTGTTGGAACGGATGAAAAAGCGCTGACCACTAACCTGATCGTAGATAAGAGTCTGGATCCGGCACAGAATGCGCTGATCGTAAAGGCCAACGGCAGCATCAACCTTCACGATATCGGAACCGAAGGAATTCTCCCGATTGCCGAGTTAAGTTCCGCAAACGGTGACATTTTCTTACGCATGGATCGCAGCACTGCTATTGAGAGCATCAAAGCAGAAAACGGAAGCATTACCAGCCATGTACAGGGCGACTATACGGTGAATCATATGACGGCTGGAAAACAGGTGAATATTTACGCGACCGGAACCATTACCGGAAATGTGAATGGAACCTTTACCATCGGCCATGTGGAAGCAGGCACGGAGGATGACCGTAATGACATCACCTTTACTGTGACCGGCGGTGATCTGTTAAACGGCCTCGCAGAAGAGGAAGAAGACCAGACCAACTTCCGGGGCAGCAATATTACTCTGACGGCGAAAGCCGATGATTCTGGAAACATTGGAAATATTGGATCTTCAGAGCACTGGATCACCACGGAGACGGAAGGCGTTTTAAATGCAGAGGCTGGCCGTCAGATCTGGTTAAAAGACAGCAGGGCAGAAGGCATGCTGAAGCTTGGCAGTCTGAAAGCAGATGACCGGATCACCCTGACAGCTGCCGGAGATATCGTAAACGGTATCCCGGATCAGGATGGCAGCGTAAATGTATCAGCAGAGGAGATTTCCCTCCGAGCAGATGGAAATATCGGCGCGAAGGATAAGGTACTTCTGACAGAGACAAAGAACGCAGCGCTTGAGGCAGAGAATATTTACTTAAAGAATCAGGGAAGCCTGAATCTGAGTAAGGCAGAGGCAGCAGATATGGAACTGGAAGTATCCGGAAACCTGACGTCTGCTGGTACAACTGTGAAAGCAGATCACCTGGTTGTAAAAGCGGACAACGCAGACTTAAAGACCCGCGTGAATGAGATTGCCGGAACAATTGCCGGAAATCTGGTTCTGGAGAATGAGGGAAGCCTCAGCGTGAAAGACCGTCTGCAGGCCGGTGATACCGTGGAAATCCGCACAAGCGGAGGTACTCTGGATATCAGCGGAAGCCTGGAAGCGGAGAATACGAAGCTTTCCGGTGCAGATCAGGTAAATGTCCGCGTGACCGATCAGATCGGAAATCTGGATGTGACAACTTCAGAGAGTGAAACTTCCGGTATTTCCCTGGATATGGAAAGCTCTTCTGAGAAACAGCAGTTTACGTTAGGCACCCCGGGCAGCGTGAAGCTGACCACCACCATAGAGGACGAACATATTGATCTCTTTGGAAACCGCGTGAAAATCGCAGGCGGCACAAACAGTGCGCTCTTGCAGTTCAGCCGGATCCCGGGCAGCTTGTTTGTTCTGGTACCGGGCGGAAACAACCGGATTAACGTAGTAACTACTATGACAGAGACTATCATCCGAACAGGAAATGGCAGTGATACCTTTATCCTGGGCGGAGCGGTGGAGGATGAAGAAGACATGGAGTACACCTTCGACTACTCCGGCAGAAATGGCGGAGAGGCCCAGAGCGGCATGATGGGAGCAGGAAATCAGCATAAGCTGGATATTTCCACCGAGGGTGGAGAGAACACCTGGCATCTGTGGATGAGCGGCGCTCCGTTCTACCTGGAAGGCGGAACCGGCCATGATACCTTTATCCGCTACACCTTCACCATTACCGATAAGGATGGAAACACAAAAATCTTTGCAACTCCCCATTACAATATTTCAAGTAAGGGCGGAAATATCACAAAGATTGGATTCCCGTCATCCGGAGGCAACAGACGGCCGGTTGTGAGCGGAACCCAGGGAACCTGGATCCTGACTGAGGCAGGAACCTGGCAGTTTGCAAAACAGACCGGCGGATGTCAGACCGGCTGGATGTACCGAGGCGGCAAGTGGTGGTACTTCAACGAAGAAGGCATTATGCAGACCGGCTGGATCTTATCCGGCGGACGCTGGTACTACCTGCTTCCGGGTGAAGGCTCCATGCTCACCGGATGGCAGCAGATTGACGGCGTATGGTATTATTTTGCACCGTATGATCACGTGCAGTATCCGGCAGGGAGCATGTTCTGTCAGGAACAGACTCCGGATGGCTATTCTGTAGATGAGAATGGCCGGTGGATCGCGTAACAGAAGCAGTAAAATGATGTGGCTGTCTGCACAGTGTGTGAACAGCTGTCACGGAAAAGGGATTGTGCCCGTGCGGTGCGATCCCTTTTCTTGCATTTTACCCGTAAATCAGGTATAATAATACATCAGGATAAAAGGAAGAACTAAGATCAAAGGAGAGAAAAAGGTGAAAAGAATTCTGGATCTGATCGCAGACGAGATGCAGTCTGCATTTACCGCCTGCGGCTATGACGCGTCCTACGCAAAGGTTGTATTATCCAACCGCCCGGACTTATGTGAGTACCAGTGCAACGGTGCTATGGCAGCAGCCAAGGCCTATAAAAAGAAACCAATCGATATCGCAAATGAAGTCGTGGAAAAGTTAAACGGAGACGGCATGTTTTCCGAGATTAACGCCGTTATGCCGGGCTTCATCAACATCCGCTTAAATGCAGCTTATCTGGCTGATTACATGAACGGCATGGCAAAGGAAGAAAAGCTTGGCGTGGAGGAAGAAGGTCACGGCGAGACCATCATCGTGGACTACGGCGGAGCCAATGTGGCAAAACCGCTCCATGTCGGTCATCTGCGCTCTGCTGTCATCGGTGAGAGCGTAAAACGCATGGGCCGCTACTTAGGCTACAACATGATCGGCGATGTACATCTGGGCGACTGGGGCCTGCAGATGGGACTCATCATCGAGGAGCTGCGCGACCGTAAGCCGGATCTCGTTTATTTCGATGAAACCTATACCGGAGAGTATCCGTCCGAGCCGCCGTTTACCATCAGCGAGCTGGAGGACATCTACCCGACCGCAAGCGGCAAATCCAAGGTGGACGAGGCATTCAAGGAGCGTGCACAGACCGCAACCTTTAAGCTTCAGAAGGGCTATGCGCCGTATACTGCCATCTGGAAACACATCATGAAGGTTTCCCTGGCTGACTTAAAGAAGAACTACGGCAATCTGGACGTTCATTTTGAACTCTGGAAAGGAGAGAGCGACGCAGAGGAGTACATTCCGTGGCTGATCCAGGATCTGCAGGACAAGGGTCTGGCATACGAGAGCCAGGGTGCCCTGGTTGTAGACGTGACTGAGCCGACCGACTCCAAGGAGCTGCCGCCGTGTATCGTGCGCAAGTCCGATGGTGCTGCCCTTTACGCAACCTCTGATCTGGGAACCATTCTGGAGCGTGAGAAGGACTTCCAGCCGGTAAAATACATTTATGTTGCCGACAAACGTCAGGAACTTCACTTTAAGCAGGTCTTCCGCGTAGCAAAGAAGGCTGGTTATGTAAAACCGGAAACCCCGATGGTGCATATCGGTTTTGGTACCATGAACGGAAAGGACGGAAAACCGTTTAAGACCAGAGATGGCGGCGTTATGCGTCTGGAGCATCTCATTGCAGATATCAATGCAGCTGTTTATGACCGTATCATGGAAAACCGCAGCATGGATGAGGCTGAGGCGAAGGAGACCGCAAAGATCGTCGGCCTTGCAGCCTTAAAATATGGTGACTTATCCAATCAGGCAGCAAAGGATTACATTTTTGATATCGACCGCTTTATCTCCTTCGAGGGAAATACCGGTCCATATATCCTGTATACCATCGTCCGCATCAAATCCATTCTGGGCAAATACGAGGCACAGAATCCAGACGCAAAAGCAGACACTATTCTCCCGGCAGCCAGCGATGCGGAAAAAGCATTGATGCTGGAGCTGTCCAAATACAACGACGTGATGGAAAATGCATTCGCAGAGACTGCACCGCACAAGATCTGCCAGTACATCTTCGATCTATCCAATGCCTTCAACAGCTTCTACCACGATACCCGTATCCTGGCAGAAGAGGACAAGGAACGCCAGGCAAGCTGGATCGCGCTCATCACACTGGTAAAACGCGTGCTCGAGGCCTGCATCCAGGTACTCGGATTTGAGGCACCGTCTAGAATGTAACGTTACAGCAGTGACATGCAGAGGACAGTGAATTCCGGAGGCGAGTGAGCTTGCTCACAGAGCCTCTGGATTCGCTGGAATCTATAGGGCGAAGCCCGCGCAGCGAGATGGAGCGAAGCGGAATCGAGCTGGGGCATGTCAGCTCGGAAAAGTTGGTGAAGAAACTTCTGTTCACAAGAACGCGAGGAGGCATTATATGAAGATCATGGAGTCTGCCACCAGCACATTCTGGAAGGGAGAGCAGGGAATCCAGGCCTCCGTCCAGGATGGGGATCGGTTATACAAAGTAAATTTATATGTCAAGGGTAGTCAGGTTCGCGACTACTCTTGTTCTTGTGTGAATGGAAATTCCTACAAGGGCATGTGCGCACATGCAAAGCTTGTATGGGAACAATGGAAAAAAGAACAGGAGCTGCATTCCGGCCGTCCTGTCTCTACCTCACAGGAGATCCGCACCATGATCCGGGAGTATACCAACCGGGAAGTGGCAAAGATCATAGAGGATTCTGAGGAGACAGAGATCCGGCTGGTGCCGCGCCTGATGTTAAAAAACGGTTCTGCCAGTCTGGAATTTAAGCTGGGGCGGGATCGTTTTTATATTATCAAGGATCTGCTGGCATTTGCGGAGGCAGTGCGAACCGGAGCCAGTGTCTCTTACGGAAAACAGCTGACGTTTCACCACAGTCTGAATGCGTTTGCACAGGAGGACCGGGAGCTTTGTGCCCTGCTGTTAGAATTGGTGCAGGTTTATCAGGAACATTTCGAACAGTTCCGGAAGAGCTCATTTGTGACGATGCAGGGTCTCCGCACCCTGAATTTAAACCGGGCAAACCGGGACCGCTTCTTTCAGCTTATGGAGGACCGGGAACTGGAAGTCGAATTTGGCGATGGAAGCCATGTCAATGTGAAGGTGCAGCAGG
Source organism: Clostridium sp. AM42-4 (assembly GCF_003480105.1). Lineage (NCBI taxonomy): Bacteria > Bacillati > Bacillota > Clostridia > Eubacteriales > Clostridiaceae > Clostridium > Clostridium sp. AM42-4. Next base: position 12,611 of record NZ_QUIK01000011.1, on the reverse strand, counting down.
AATGCATGCGGCTGCCGGTCCAGATCTGCCGCGCAGGCCGTGACGGCATTGCCGTGTCAGTGGACCAGGAGCTGTTTGGAATTCCGGGAGAACGCGGCTGGTATGTAGGAGACCAGACCCGCCTTGTATGTCTGGATGAAATGGAATCCAGGGAGCTGGGGGTATTTTTAGAACAGGTTTTGAAGGATAAAAAGAGCCATACGTTAGATATTCAGGACCGGGACATTCCGTTGTTTTACGAGCGTGTCCTGCAAAAAATACTTCCCTATGCAGAATTGACGGTGAACGATGTGGACCTGGAAAGCTACCGCCCGAAAGAGTTGAAGGCGCAGTTCTCGTTCGACAGCACCGGCCCGGATGAGATCACCATGAAGCCACTGCTTTCGTACGGAGATTTTTCGTTCTCTCCATTAAATGACGATAAGGTTCCGCGGATCATCTGCCGCGATGTCCCGGCCGAATTTAAGATCAGCCAGGTGATCACAAAATATTTCCAGTACCGCGACGGCGAGTCGGAATTTCTGGTGATCCGGGGCGATGAAGACGCGCTGTACCGCCTGCTTTCGGAGGGCATGGAGGAGTTTATGTCCTTAGGTCAGGTGCTGGTGACGGATGCGGCGAGAAAGATCCGCGTGCTGCCGTCACCGCAGGTGAAGGTAGGGGTGCAGACCTCCGGAAGATGGCTGGAGCTGAACGTGGATGCGGAGGGCATGAGCCGGAGCGAGCTGCTTGATATCCTTGCCGGTTACGATCCGAAGAAGAAGTATTACCGCTTAAAGAGCGGAGAATTTTTAGACGTTGATGAAAACGGGCTGATGACGGTAGCCCGCATGACGGACAGTCTTGGGATTGGGCGGGAGGAATTGTTATCCGGTACCGTCAAAGTCCCGGTCTACCGGGCCCTTTATCTGGATTGTATGTTAAAAGAGGGCAACGGCATCACGTTTTACCGCGATAATCTGTTCCGCGCAGTTGTGCGCGGTATGAAGTCGGTGGAAGACAGTGATTATGTGGTCCCAGACTCGTTAAAGCAGGTGCTGCGCGGTTACCAGAAGACCGGCTACCGATGGCTGAAAACCCTGGATGTAAATGGGTTTGGCGGCATTCTGGCCGATGACATGGGACTTGGAAAAACCATCCAGATCATAACGCTTTTGCAGGCAGAGGCAAAAGAACGCCCGGACTCCCAGACTCTGATCGTATGTCCGGCTTCCCTGGTTTACAACTGGGAAAACGAATTAAAACGCTTCGCACCGGGACTGACCGTACAGACGGTAACCGGGACTGCGCCGGAGCGGGAGGAGATTCTGCGGCAGGCGGCTGAAGTGAAAGCGGAAGCCAAGAAACAGGCTGCAAAATCTGCAGAAGCAAATTCCATGGAACCTGTCACGAAATCTGTCGGGGACAATTTGGAATCTATTCAAAAGGATATGGAATCTGTTCAAGACAGTTTGAAATCAGGAAAGGAAAATCTGAGAGTGGCATCAGATCAGGAATCCGTGACAGTAATCCGGCACCCTCAGATTTTAATTACTTCATATGACCTTCTAAAAAGGGACATCGCATTTTACGAGCCGTTCCAGTTCCGTTTTCAGGTGATCGATGAGGCGCAGTACATCAAGAATCCGTTGACGCAGAGCGCCAAGTCCGTGAAGCTGATCAAAGCGCAGACGCGGTATGCCCTGACCGGTACTCCGATTGAGAACCGCCTGTCTGAGCTCTGGAGTATTTTCGATTACTTAATGCCGGGATTCTTATTTACCTATTCCCGGTTCCGCAAGCAGTTCGAGACTCCGATCACCAAAGATGGAGACGGGCGCGCGCTGGAGAATCTGCGCCGTCTTTCTGCTCCGTTTGTGCTTCGCCGGTTAAAGAAGGATGTGTTAAAGGATCTTCCGGACAAGTTAGAGACGGTTGTATACTCTATGGCGGAAGAAGAACAGAAGCAGCTGTATACAGCACACGCTCTGGCACTAAAAGAAGAACTGGAGCAGATGAGCGGTGATACCTATGGAAGCGAGCACATCCAGGTACTGGCAGAGCTGACCAAGCTGCGTCAGATCTGCTGCGACCCGTCCTTATGCTTCGACCGCTACAAAGGCGGTTCGGCAAAGCTCGATACCTGTATGGAACTGATCACAGGCGGTATCGCAGGTGGACACAAGATCCTCTTATTCTCCCAGTTTACTTCCATGTTAGAACTGATCGGAGCGCGTTTAAAGAAAGAGGGAATCGCTTTCCATGAACTGACGGGAGCAACGCCGAAGGAAGAGCGCATCCGCATGGCCGGGGCCTTCCAGACTGACGATACGCCGGTGTTTCTCATTTCCTTAAAGGCCGGAGGAACCGGACTGAACTTAACCGCTGCCGATGTTGTCATCCACTACGATCCGTGGTGGAATGTAGCAGCCCAGAACCAGGCAACCGACCGCGCACACCGCATCGGCCAGGAAAAACAGGTATCCGTATTTAAGCTGATCATGAAAGATACCGTAGAGGAAAATATCTTAAAGCTTCAGGAACAGAAGCGGGATCTGGCCGACCAGATCATATCCGGAGAGCAGGTGTCCATCGGAAGCCTCAGCAAAGAAGAACTGCTGAAAATCCTGTCTCCACAGTAAATAAACAATATCGTACAGTAAACACAAATGGGCCGGAAGGTTTCGTACCCGCCGAATGGCGGGGACGAAACCTTCCGGCCCTCGTTCGTTACTGTGCGATATTGTTATGCAGCTGCTTCTGAGCGGTTGCCAGCATCAGCTTGATACGGTTTAACTGGTTTACCTCGCTGGCGCCCGGATCGTAGTCGACTGCGATGATGTTTGCCTCCGGGTGGGAAGCACGCAGCTCTTTGATGACACCTTTTCCTACGATATGGTTTGGCAGGCAGCCAAACGGCTGGGTGCAGACGATATTCTTCACACCGCTGTGGATCAGCTCCAGCATCTCGCCGGTTAAGAACCAGCCTTCACCGGTCTGGTTACCCAGGGAAACATAGTGCTTTGCCATGTCAGCCAGATCGCTGATGCGGGACGGCGGGGTGAAGTTTTTGCTGGCTTCCAGCTCCTTGCGTGCAGTCTTGCGGAAATACTCTAAGAGAGAGATCCCCAGGTTGCACAGGCGGGCGGTGGAGCGCTTGCCGCCAAGGTGGTCTGCCTTGAAGTTACTGTTATAGAAGCAGTATAAAAGGAAGTCCATCAGATCCGGCATAACAGCCTCAGCTCCCTCGGATTCCAGCAGGTCCACGATGTGGTTGTTGGCAAGCGGGGAGAATTTTACCAGAATCTCGCCGACAATGCCGACCTTCGGCTTCTTAATATCTAACCGCGGCAGCTCGTCGAAGTCGTGGATGATTCCCTTAATGTTTCTTCCAAATTCCATCATGTTTGCGGAGCACTTGGAAAGGCTCTTGATGCAGCGGGCCTTCCATTTCTCATGCAGTGCGTTTGCGGAACCCGGAACCTTTTCGTAAGGACGGGTGGCATAGAGCACGCGCATGAAAATATCGCCGTAAACAACGCCCTGCATGGCCTTGGTGATGAGTCCCGGTGTGAAGGTGAAACCAGGGTTGGTCTCCATGCCGTTCGCATTGACGGAGATGACCGGGATCTGCGGCATACCGGCTTTTTCCAGTGCACGGCGGATAAAGCCAATGTAGTTGGAAGCACGGCAGCCACCGCCGGTCTGGCTCATCAGGACTGCAGTGTGGTCCAGGTCATATTTGCCGGATAACAGCGCATCCATGATCTGGCCGATGACGATCAGGGACGGATAGCAGGCATCGTTGTTGACGTACTGCAGTCCGACATCGACCGCATTTTTGCTGTCATTCTGCAGCACCTCGATCTTGTAGCCGAATGCACGGATAGCCGGTTCGATCAGCTCAAAGTGGATCGGAGACATCTGCGGGCAGAGCAGGGTGTAGTCTTTCTTCATTTCCTTGGTGAAGACAACACGGTTGTAAGCGCTGGATACGACCTTGCGCTCGAAATGCTTCTGCTGGCGCACCTTTAAGGCTGCAATCAGGGAACGGATACGGATTCTTGCCGCACCGAGGTTATTGACCTCATCGATCTTTAATACAGTGTAGATCTTGCCGGAGCCGGTCAGGATATCGTGTACCTGGTCGGTGGTAACGGCATCCAGGCCGCAGCCGAAGGAGTTGAGCTGGATTAAATCCAGGCATTCGCTGTTCTTTACATAGGTGGCAGCGCGGTACAGTCTGGAGTGGTACATCCACTGGTCGGTGACGATGAGCGGGCGCTCTGCATCGGCCAGGTGGGAGATGGAATCTTCCGTCAGGACTGCAAAGCCGTAGGAGGTGATTAGCTCCGGGATACCGTGGTTGATCTCCGGGTCTACGTGGTAAGGGCGGCCGGCCAGGACGATGCCGTGGCGGTCGTGCTCCTTTAACCAGGCAATGGTTTCCTCGCCTTTTTTCTCCATGTCATGGCGGGACGCAAGAAGCTCTTCCCATGCAGTGTGTGCTGCTTTCTGCACTTCTACAGAAGAAATATGGTATTCCTTGCCAAATTCCACAATCAGCTGTCTGGTCAGCACTTCTTCGTTAGTAAAAGCAAAGAACGGATTCATAAAGTGGACATCGAACTCAGAGAGCTCTTCCACATTGTTTTTGATGTTTTCCGCGTAGGAGGTAACCATCGGGCAGTTGTAGTGGTTGCCTGCTTGAGGTGTCTCGTTGCGCTCGTACGGAATGCACGGATAGAAGATATCGCGCACACCCTGACGGATCAGCCAGGAAATATGGCCGTGCACCAGCTTTGCCGGGTAGCACTCAGACTCACTCGGGATGGACTCGATGCCAAGCTCATAGATTTGTCTGGTGGACTGCGGGGAAAGGATGACACGGAAGCCCAGTTCCTTTAGGAACGTAGCCCAGAACGGGAAATTCTCGTACATGTTCAGAACACGCGGAACACCGATGGTGCCGCGGGTGGCTTCATCAGCCGGGAGTGGCTCATAGTCAAACATCCGGTGATATTTGTAAGCGAACAGGTTCGGGATTTCTTTCTTTGCTTTTTCTTTTCCAAGACCGCGCTCGCAGCGGTTTCCGCTGACAAACTGACGTCCGCCGTCGAAACGGTTGATGGTGAGGACGCAGTGGTTGGTGCAGCCCTTGCAGCGTGCCATGGAAGTCTCATATTTTAAGGAAAGGATCCGGTCAAGCGGAAGCATGGAGGTGCCCTTTTCATGGTTGCAGCGCTCTCTTGCGATCAGCGCGGCACCGAACGCGCCCATGATACCGGCGATGTCCGGGCGGACTGCTTCACATCCGGCAATCTTTTCAAAGCTTCTGAGCACGGCATCGTTGTAGAAGGTGCCGCCCTGAACAACCACATGGGTGCCCAGGTCCGAAGCATTGGTGATCTTGATTACCTTAAATAATGCATTTTTGATGACGGAGTAAGCAAGACCGGCAGAGATATCGGCTACGGTAGCGCCTTCCTTCTGTGCCTGCTTTACGTTTGAGTTCATGAATACGGTGCAGCGGGTACCAAGGTCCGTCGGGTTCTTGGCAAAAAGCGCTTCCTTCGCGAAGTCAATGACGGAATAATTCAGGGACTTTGCAAAGGTCTCGATGAAGGAACCACAGCCGGAAGAACATGCCTCGTTCAGCTGCACGCTGTCCACGGTATGGTCTTTGATGCGGATGCACTTCATGTCCTGTCCGCCAATGTCCAGGATGCAGTCTACATCCGGCTCAAAGAATGCTGCTGCGTAGTAGTGGGAGATGGTTTCAACCTCTCCTTCATCTAACATCAGGGCAGATTTTAATAAGGCCTCGCCATAACCGGTCGAGCAGGACCAGGCAATGTGTGCGGTTTCCGGAAGCTTTTCCTTAATCTCGGAAATCGCGCGGATGGCGGTGGCGATGGTGCTTCCGTTGTTGTTGTCATAGAAGCTGTAGAGAAGGCTTCCGTCCTCGCCGACCAGGGCCACCTTGGTGGTGGTGGAACCGGCGTCGATTCCCAGGTAACAATTGCCGCTGTATGTGGATAAGTCTCCTTTTTTTACCTGATGCTGTGCATGACGGGTCTGGAACGCATCGTAATCGGCCTGGGATGCAAAGAGCGGCTCCATACGTTTTACCTCAAACTCCATCTTAATGCCGGAGGTAAGACGTTCGATCATATCGGTCAGGGATACGGTTACCTTCTCGTCTGCATTCATGGCTGCACCGATGGCAGCGAACAGATGGGAGTGGTCCGGTGCGACAATATGGTCTGCATCCAGATTCAGGGTGCGGATAAAGGCCTGGCGCAGCTCCGGCAGGAAATGCAGCGGGCCGCCGAGAAATGCCACGGTGCCGCGGATCGGTTTTCCGCAGGCAAGACCGCTGATGGTCTGGTTGACCACAGCCTGGAAAATGGATGCGGAAAGATCTTCCCTGGTAGCGCCCTCATTGATGAGCGGCTGGATATCAGATTTTGCGAAAACGCCGCAGCGGGCTGCAATCGGGTAGATCATCTGGTAATTTTTGGCATACTCGTTTAGACCGGAAGCATCGGTCTGTAAGAGGGATGCCATCTGGTCAATAAAGGAACCGGTACCGCCGGCGCAGATTCCGTTCATGCGCTGGTCGATACCGCCGGTAAAGTAAATAATCTTTGCGTCCTCGCCGCCCAGCTCAATGGCAACATCGGTCTGCGGGGCATAGTCCTGCAGGGCAGTAGCAACCGCTACGACCTCCTGAGTGAACGGAACCTCTAAGTGACCGGACAGGGTCAGGCCGCCGGATCCGGTAATGCTTGGGGAGACAGTCATCTCGCCCAGCTTTTCTTTTGCTCTTGATAATAAAAGAGCGAGCGTCTCCTGAATGTTAGCATAGTGGCGCTCGTAATCGGTAAATAACATATGATGTTCGCTGTCTAAGACTGCGATTTTTACGGTAGTGGAACCAATATCGATTCCAAGAGTATTATTATGTAATAAATTCATTTGATGCGGGGAAAACCCCTGCCTCCTTATCTAAAAAGACACACTTCCTCAGCGTACAGTGCAGAGTTTAACATAAAATCTCACATAATACAATTTGTGTATGTGTAAAAATTTAGTTAAGAAATCTGGAAACTTCTGTCAGAATTGAAAAAGAACGATCAATAGATTTGACAAACAAGAACTCAGAAATTATAATAAGATAGCCGAAACAGGGAAAGGAACGAAAAATCATATGATACGCATATTTAAAACGGAAGATGGAGCGATTCATCAGGTTGACGAAGCGGAATCCGGCTGCTGGATCGCACTGACAAATCCGACTGCAACCGAGATCCTTGAGATCGCGGAACGCTATGAGATCGATCCGGATCATGTCCGGGCCCCTCTGGATGAAGAAGAACGATCCCGTATCGAACTGGAAGAGCATTACAGTCTGATCCTGGTCGATATCCCTGTTATCGAGGAACGTAACGAAAAAGACTGGTATGTGACCATCCCTATGGGCATCATCATGTCAGACAGCATTATCATTACCGTGTGTCTGGAAGAAACACCAGTATTAAACGCATTCATGGACGGAAGAGTCCGTGACTTCTATACTTATATGAAGACACGCTTCATTCTCCAGATCCTTTACAAGAATGCATCCCTTTATCTGCAGTATCTGCGCATCATCGACAAGAAGAGCGATATCGTAGAAAAAGAGCTTTACAAATCCCCGCGAAACCAGGAACTTATCGAGATTCTGGAGCTGCAAAAGAGCTTGGTGTACTTTACCACATCCCTGCGCTCCAATGAGGTCGTACTGGAGAAGCTGCTAAAGAGTGAGAAAATCAAAAAGTATCCGGAGGATACCGAGCTTCTGGACGATGTCATCATCGAGAACAAGCAGGCAATCGAGATGGCCAACATCTACAGCGGCATTTTAAGCGGCACCATGGACGCGTTTGCTTCGGTTATTTCCAATAACCTGAACATCGTCATGAAGTTTCTGGCCACCATCACGATCGTCATGTCGATCCCGACCATGGTTTCCAGCTTTTACGGCATGAACGTGTTAAGCAGCAGCATGCCATTTGCAACAAATCCGTACGGCTTTTCCATTGTGATCGTGCTTTCCATCGTGCTGACCTGTGCGGTGGCATGGGTTTTTGCAAAACGGAACCTGTTCTGAGTGGATGAGTGCTGTTGTGGCGGGCAGTTGCCAGCACAGTGACTGCATCTGTTTTTTGCAGCCAGAACGGAACCGATAAAAAAGACAGAAAGGAAATTGCATGAAATTTTTCACGGATTTCGAACGAAAGTATCAGAAATATGCCATCCGGAACCTGATGTATTACATCACGATCCTTTATGCGGCCGGTCTGGTGGTATGGCTTTTAGATCCCATGATCTACTACAATTATTTGAGCTTAAATGTAGGCATGATCTTACGTGGGCAGATCTGGCGTCTTGCCACATTTCTGATCTATCCGCCGGCCTTCGGCTCCTGGAGCTTTACCCAGATTTTTTATGGCCTGATCGCATTGTTTCTATATTATAATCTGGGGCAGACACTGGAATATGTCTGGGGCTCTTTCCGCTTCAATGTATTCTTTATCATGGGAATCCTGGCGCAGATCGTGGCCGCATTCGTTGGCTACTTTGTGTTTGGCCAGAATTGGCTGTTAACCACAGGCTTTTTGAATGCATCGTTGTTCTTTGCTTTTTGCATCATCAATCCGGACGCGCAGTTTTACATGTTCTTTGTGCTGCCGGTAAAAGCAAAATGGATCGCGATCGCCGAGGCAGCCGTTTATCTTTACGATTTTATCATGGGAAATATTGCGGTGAAAGTAGAGCTGGTACTTTCCATGATCACCATCATCCTGTTTTTTGCCATGACCCGAAACTACAAGCGCTATGCGCCAAAGGAGATCAAACGCCGGCAGGAATTTAAGCAGCAGGCGAAGATCGTGGTTCCGGGAAAGACCCGTCACCGCTGTGCGGTGTGCGGCCGGACCGAGCTGGACAATCCGGAGCTGGAGTTCCGCTATTGTTCCAAATGCGAGGGTAACTATGAGTACTGTCAGGATCATTTGTACACGCACAAGCATGTTACAAAGGATTCTGTGCAAGAATAGATTTATAAAATAATTTTGGAGGACAACACATCTATGAAAAAGACAAAGATCATCTGCACCATGGGACCGAACACCAATGACCGCAACCTGATGAAGGCGCTTGCTGAGAACGGCATGGATATTGCACGTTTCAACTTCTCCCACGGCGACTATGAGGAGCAGAAATCCCGTCTGGATATGTTAAAGAGCATCCGCGATGAGCTGGATCTGCCGATCGCAGCCCTGCTGGATACCAAGGGACCGGAGATCCGTACCGGCCTGTTAAAAGATGAGAAAAAAGTAACCTTAGTTGAGGGACAGACTTATACCCTGACCACCCGCGAGATCGTTGGTGACGACCAGATCGGTTTCATCAACTACAGCGGACTTCCGGCAGACGTTGAGGCTGGCAATACCATCCTGATCGATGACGGCCTGATCGAGCTGAAGGTTCAGGAAGTAGTAAACGGCACCGATATCGTCTGCACCGTAGTAAACGGCGGCGAGCTTGGCATGCGCAAGGGCGTAAACGTACCGAACGTAAAGATCAAGCTTCCGGCACTGACTGAGAAGGATAAAGCAGATATCCGTTTCGGTATCGAGCAGGGCTTCGATTTCATTGCAGCTTCCTTCGTTCGTACTGCAGATGCGGTTCGTGAGATCCGTGCGATGTTAGACGAGGCTGGTTCCCACATCCAGATCATTGCAAAGATCGAGAACGCAGAGGGTATCGAGAACCTGGATGACATCATTGAGGCCAGTGACGGCATCATGGTAGCTCGTGGTGACATGGGCGTAGAGATCCCGGCTGAGCAGGTTCCGCACATCCAGAAGACCATCATCCGCAAGTGTAATCTGGCATGCAAGCCGGTTATCACCGCAACCCAGATGCTGGATTCCATGATCCGCAACCCGCGCCCGACCCGTGCAGAGGTAACCGACGTTGCAAACGCAGTATACGATGGTACCGATGCAGTGATGCTGTCCGGCGAGACTGCAATGGGTAAATATCCGGTAGAGGCATTAAAGATGATGGCTCAGATCTGCGAGACTTCCGAGCGGTACTTAGACTACAATGCATACCGCATGAGAAGAGTATCCACCGCAAACCGCAAGAACATTTCCAACGCAGTTTGCTACTCTTCCGTATCCACTGCCCATGACCTGGAAGCAGATGTCATCATCGCTCCGTCCATCAGCGGATTTACCACCCGCCTGCTCTCCAAGTGGAGACCGAGCACAACCGTAATCGGCCTGTCCCCGAGCGCAACCGCAGTACGCCAGATGCAGATCTACTGGGGCGTAAAACCGTACCAGGCAAAGCGCGCAGATTCTACCGACCTTCTGATCGAGTCTTCCGTTGAGCTTCTGAAGGAGAAGAACGTGATCAAGAGCGGCGATGTTGCAGTTGTAACTGCTGGTGTAGTAAACAAGAATACCCGTCACGAGCCGGCGAGCAGCACCAACATCATGCGTGTGGTAGTGGTTGAGTAATTTGAATAATTTTTGTATTAATTTTTCATATTAATCGAAAGAACTAGACAAGGAAGTCTGATATGGGTTACAATCAGTTTGATTGCGGCCTGTTCAGGCTTCCTGTTTTTTCGTTTATAGGAATTATAGCCTATGAAACAAAAACACCCTGCACACCAAGGAGGTTGTGTCTTGATGCGGGCATGTGGAAAGATAAATCCTGCAAGAGCAGATTTTGTATAGAGAGGAGATACCGATGGAGAAAAAACCATTTGTAACAAAAGCACAGTTAGAGGAGATTACAAAGACCTACCCGACCCCGTTTCATCTGTACGATGAAAAAGGGATCCGAGAGAATGCAAAGCGCTTAAAAGAGGCATTTTTCTGGAATAAGGGTTACAAGGAATATTTCGCAGTAAAGGCAACTCCGAACCCATACATTCTGAAAATCCTGCAGGAATACGGCTGCGGCACCGATTGTTCCTCTGCAACCGAGCTGATGATGTCTGACGCAACCGGCTTTTCCGGTCACAACATCATGTTTTCTTCCAATGATACTCCGCCGGAAGAGTTCAAGCTGGCAAATGACCTGGGTGCCATCATCAACCTGGATGATATTACCCATATTGAGTGCGTAGAAAAGGTTCTTGGTTATATTCCGAAGACCATCAGCTGCCGCTATAATCCGGGCGGACTGTTCAAGATCAGCAATGATATCATGGACAACCCGGGCGATGCGAAATACGGCATGACCACCGAGCAGATGTTCGAGGCGTATAAGATCCTGAAAGAAAAAGGCGCTGAAAACTTCGGTATGCACGCATTCCTGGCAAGCAACACCGTAACCAACGATTATTATCCGATGTTAGCAAAGGTTCTCTTCGAGCTTGCTGTTAAGCTGAAAGAAGAGACCGGCGCCCACATCACCTTCATCAACCTTTCCGGTGGAATCGGTATTCCTTATCGTCCGGACCAGGAACCGAACGACATTATGGCGATCGGCGAAGGCGTACGCAAGGTTTACGAGGAAGTTCTGGTACCGGCTGGCATGGGCGATGTAGCCATCTACACCGAGCTTGGCCGTTTCATGCTTGGACCTTACGGCTGTCTGGTTACCAAGGCCATCCACGAGAAGCACACCCACAAGGAGTACATCGGCGTCGATGCCTGCGCAGTCAACCTGATGCGCCCGGCTATGTATGGTGCTTACCATCACATCACCGTAGCTGGAAAAGAAGATGCTCCGTGCGACCACAAGTACGATGTAACCGGTTCTCTCTGCGAGAACAACGATAAGTTCGCCATCGACCGCATGCTCCCGAAGATTGATATGGGTGATTTGTTAGTCATTCACGACACCGGAGCACACGGCTTCGCTATGGGCTATAACTATAACGGAAAGCTCAAATCCGCCGAGCTCTTATTAAAGGAAGATGGCTCCGTGCAGATGATCCGCCGTGCCGAGACACCGCAGGATTATTTCGCAACACTGGATATCTGCCCGATGATGGAGAAATATCTGAAATAACAATTTAAGTATATGACAAGGGCCGTGTGAGTTGCCGAAAGGCAACTCACACGGCCCTATTAAAGTTAATCAAATTGTTAATTTGCTTTACAAAACGGTATAATATCCACTTATGGATAATATACAGATTTCGGCCAAACTGATTTAATAGAATAAGATTGTAGCTAAGTGTGCAAAATGCAGTTGGATAAGCTTATAAATCAGGAGGGACGGACATGATAACGTATGATCCGCTTTGGGAGACCATGAAGACCCGTGGTGTTTCCCAGTACCGGCTGATCAAAAATTATGGTGTCAGTTCCGGGCAGATCAACCGATTGAAGAAAAATGCGTATGTTTCAACGCATACGATCGAGGTGCTGTGCCAGATTTTAAACTGCAGGGTAGAAGATATCATGCAGTACGATGAAAAAAATACAGGAGAAAAAGAATAGCAGGAAGGGCTGGAAACGAAAAGCCCGATAGTGAATAGTAAGCGTTTTGTTTTATATGTAAGTGGAGAAGGGGCTGTCGCACTAACGTGCGGCAGCTCATTTTATATATCCAAC
>NZ_QUIK01000010.1:114804-156298 GCF_003480105.1 Clostridium sp. AM42-4 | reverse complement strand
CAGTGATATCCTTGAGGAAAATGTGTCAACTAATATTGACAATATCATAGGGTTTTGAACTATAGTCAATGAAAAAGACGCGATTTTTAAATATATTTTCTGGGAATGCCTAGATTCCTTGTCGTTCCCAGAATGTTGTTTCCATTTCGTCTGGTATCAGATAGCCTAAAGAACCATGTGGTCTGCGAGAGTTATAGAAGTCTTTGATATACTGGAAGACAGAGTGGTATAGGTCACGATAGGTGCGAAAATTACGCCTATTGGTTTCTTCTTTTTTGAGATATTTGAAGAAACTTTCGCAGCAGGCGTTATCAAAAGGATATGCCTTTTTCGAGAAGGACTGGACAACATTCAGTTCATCAAGCAGTTTTCGAAATGCAAAGGTTATGTACTGTGATCCTCTATCAGAGTGAAACATCAGTCCAGCAGGACAATTTCTGGTATGATATGCTTTCTGAAAGGTCTGGATTACCAGATCTGCATTGGGTCTGGATGATATATTCCAAGAGATAATTTTTCTAGAAAAAGATCCATAATGATACAAAGGTAATACCACTTACCTCCGGCTTTGAGATATGTAAAATCACTTGTCCAGACCAAGTTGGGAGCTTTTTGATGAAAGGCTTGATGCAGGTGATTAGCATAACAGCCGGACAACTCTTTTGGGCGAGAAATGGATTTTGGTTTTATTGTGGATATAGGCGGAAGCTGCATGGAATGCATCAGGCGGTACACTCGACCGACGCTGATGAAAATGCCATAGTCACGACCTAAGATATATGTAATTTTATAAGCACCGATGCGTTTATCGTAGTCAGCGTAAATGTGTAGAATCATTTGTTTGATGTTCTGATTCTCAATGGTTCTGGAAGAAGGCAGAGAATAAAAATGTTTGTAATAAGTACTGCGGTTTACGTTGAGAACACGGCAGAGGGTTTTGATATTGTGCTGTAATCGAAGCTTATAAACTGTGCTTAATCTTTGTTTGAGTGTAGCGTGAAGATGGCAATCGCTTTTTTTAGGATGAGGTTTTCTTCTTCAAGCTGAGCATTTCTTTTCTGAAGTTCCTGAATCTGTTTAGCGGTCAGAATTTCACCATTAGATGTTTCAACAGTGGAGTATTGCTTGATCCATCTGGAAAGAGCAGTTTGAGAAACACCATACTCTTTGATTAGAGAAGCTTGCGTTTTGCCATTATGATAGAGATCAACAAGAGTTCGTTTGAAATCCTCATCATAATAATTTTTTTAGCCATAAAGATACCTCCTTTTGGTGTCTAGTATTATGGTACATCTGTTTATAAATCGTGTCCACTTATTTAATATAGATCCAAATATCGACTACATATTGATGTTGGTCGAGCAATATCATGAGGGCAACTGTGAGGATAAGGAAATTCTCACTTCGATCCGTAAGGCAGTAGATGCCAGTATGCAGCTTCGCAGCAAGAAAGAATTGATTGAAGCCTTTATCAATCGTGTCAATGTAGACACACAAGTTACAACTGACTGGCGCAGATTTGTGCTTACTCAGGAAGAAAATGACCTTGCTAAAATTATTATGGCAGAAAAGCTCAAACCAGAAGAAACCAGAAAATTTGTGTCCAATGCGTTCCGCGATGGAGTATTGAAAACGACTGGAACCGAAATTAACAAGCTCATGCCTCCGGTATCCCGTTTTGGCGGTAGTGGCAGAGCCAAGAAAAAGCAAGGTGTTATTGAGAAACTGAAAGCATTTTTTGAAAAATACTTTGGTTTAGGTATTACGGAGATGCAGTCAGAAAAAGAAGAAAATTAGAATTATGATAAAACCATATTGGCAAAATTGATTTTTGTTCCTGCCGAAAGGGCTTGTATTGTATGAATGAAATTTTAAGTTTTGTCGATCCCCTGACCACCATAATGGTGGTATCAGACTGTCAAAAAACCCCTGAATTTTGGATAAAATTCAGGGGTTTTTGACAAGTTAAACAGGTGAGAAAGCCACTTGTTATTGACATGCCATCAGCTAGATGGTATATATAGCATATGGGTGAAATCTTCTAAGTATTGCATCCATGATTATCTGAAAATAATCTTATCTATGGTTCTTTTTGAGAGTTTCTAAGATAAAACTTTTGTAATCGTATTTTGGTATATTAATTTATTTTTGAGTGAATCAATTTTTATGATATTAAATCAAAGATGATTTTTGTGGCATCTGCTATCAGTTTATTGTCATATTCTGCATCTTGTTCTGCTTTTTTTGAAAGTACAGCTACAAATATAGGTTTTTTATTTGGGGGTGTTACAATAGCGATATCATTTCGTGTTCCATAAGAACCAGCACCACTTTTATCTGCCACAATCCAATCACTTGGTACACCAGCACGAATTAATTCATCACCAGTTGCATTATTTGACATCCAATCTATAAAAATCTCTTTTTTATCATCTGACAATATATCTCCAGTTACATATTCTTTCAAATTGAAAGCCAATTGTTTAGGAGTACTAGTATCTCTTATATCGCCAGGTACAGCATCATTCAATTCAGTTTCTATTCTAGAAGGCTCACTTACAGTATCACCAATTTTACTTAATGATTGTTTAAAACCATTAGGTCCATCAAGAAGAGTAAATTGTAGATTTCCAGCAGTATTATCGCTTTGTCTAACTGCAGCATCACATATTTCTCTAATAGTCATTCCAGTATCTACTTTATCTTTTGCAACTGGTGCATAAGATAAAACATCTTCTTCTTCAAAATATATTACATTATCAAGTTCTTCAATAGAGTATTTTTCTAAAATGGCACCGGCAGCTAAAGCTTTATATGTTGAACAGTATGCAAATCTCTCATCTGCATTATAAGAAATTTCTTTATTAGTTTCTGTATCAAGTGCATAAATTCCTAATGTAGCATCATATTTTTCTTCCAGTTCTTGAAATAGAGAATCATAATCTGCATTAACATTTTCATTGCTATCAGGAATGTTTTCTTGTTTATTACTACATCCAACAGATAATAATATGATAAAGATCGTTAAAATACTTATGATAATTTTGTTGTGTTTCATAACTTTATCCTCCTAAAATATAGATTATACATAGAATTTTGAATTTTTGAAGCATTTATATCATTTCATATAGCTAACTTATGCATTTGTAATATATTATCTCCACCTTTCAAGTTTTTCATTGCAAATCCATAATAAAATAGTAGTATTTCCATTTTAAAGGATATGAGAGTTGTATTTGTCACAATATATAATTCTTTATTTAGGTTAAATTTAGTAAACCATTCATTTTAGTTGTGCTTACGAACTATAATCCAACATAGTTTATCTTTTCTCAACATATTTGTATTAAGATTTTGAAAATGTTTTGTCACCTCTCTTTATAAATAAAATGAATTCTATATGTATTTGTCAATATAAAATTTTAGTTGAGAAAATATAGCAATAAGTCTATTGTGTGAAGCACGTTTTAAATATTACAATAGTAATATTTAAAAGTCAAGCAAAATTTAAAATAATTTTTCCTATTGTATCTGAGCATAAAAAGTGAACTGAACCAATAAAAACGGACAATGACAAAAAGCCCCCTTATTTAAAATAATAGAATCACATAAGGAGCCTGTGGTTTCAACAAAAAACACTTGATTATATGAGCAGGTTTTATTATAGCAAAAAGTAAATACACGCATATCAAATAATTGAACCAAAGCTGATTGCTATGTGTAAAGTAGGAAAAACCAATCCGTAAGCTTGTAAAATACTTTTAATTAGAGATTCGACAAATTGAAAACTGAATCAATTACTATAATCGGGAATAGACTCGTCTTATTGCTGGGCTTCTGCTAAAATACAGAGGACGTCCTAAAAACAGACAGAACCAGCTAGTATCAGAGAATATCAGTAAGAAATTGAGTGCCTGAAGATGAAAAATGAACTTTTACGGAATTTTCTGCGATTAGAAGAATGGATGTGAGAGTACAAGTGCAATATGAGTTTATATATAGACACAAAGTGTGCTATACATTATCAATGATGTATCGTTTCTTCGAGATATCTTGCTGTAGATATTATGATTTCCGAAAACATTCCAGCAAATTATGAAGAAATATGGGTTGTTGCCAGAAATTTGCCGACACAGAAAATGGGTAACGGATATTTCTTATATGCATACATAACAGGATATTTTATATCTGTCAGACATCTTTTATAACCATAAGTATATCCAATCAAAACCACTAGTAAACTAGTGGTTTGAGCAACCCCTAGAAGGGATATTACGTGCCAACCCCTAAAAGGGGCATCGAAAAAATATCATCGTATTTGTTTGCACTGCAACCTGTAAACAGGTACTATAATTGAGAATACAGTATGTTAATTAAATATTGTATATCCTTTAGTTGATAATTCGTAAATCCATAGTAATTATCATTCAAAAAAATATACTAAAGTATTTTATTTATCCCTAGTAGAACTAGGGGTTTTATTAAGCTAAAGCATCCAATGAAAAACAGGAGTGGCATCGCCACTCCGTTGGAAACTCAAATATTATCTTAACAAGAATGTTTTTTATATGATGTCCACACAATATGGGCAGTTTATCTTTTTGTGTACCATCCTTTTATCAATTTAAAGAATCGTATTAAACTAAACTGATTGAGTTATGTTGTTTTTTCTTATCTATATGATTGTTACTTTTATAATTTATAAATATTCATATCAGATAATATAGAAAGTGTAATTTCAGATATGCTTTCGTTAGAATATGCTATGCCATATCAATTACTTAAGACAAAATATAATAGAAGGAAAATTATTTATATAATGACACCAGTATTATTTTTGTTATCAATCGGCTGCTATTTTGTAAAGAGTTATCCGATGTTTTATGTGGGAATGGGGATTTCTATTATTGCATTGATTTGGATTATTTGGTTTCAATCTAAGGGAAAAAAATTTGAAAATAATGTCCATGAATTTGTATGGAATAAATCAAGATATAACAAAGTGGAAATTGATATTCAGGGAATAAAATTAGAAGATAAAAAGATCTGTGAACTTAAAGAAATAGATAGAGTCTTTTTGTACAAAGGTTTTTTCTTTCTCATAACGAATGAAAAGAAGTTACTTGTACTAAAAACAGTAGGTGTAGAGACAGAAGAACTTATTAAGATTATTAAAGAAGCTGATATCTTATTTGAAAAAAGAGAAGAACCATTTAATATTTATGAATATTGCAAAAAGTAGTAATTAAAAAAAGAAAAAACATGTCCCTTTTCGGAATTGTGTTCCCGCTCTCCATCAATGTATAAATATAAATTTGTAATTGTGTCTGCATGACAAGGAGGCTTTCAGATGAAAGATATTTTAAAGCATTATTCTAAGTATATACTCTTAGATACACTTGTAGCCGCTACGTTATTTGCAGGTGCTCACGGCATATTATCGCTTTTCCATCTGAAGTTTATAGAATGGTTTTATTATGCGGTAATCGGAATCATAACAATAGGAATATTGTTGGGCATATTTCAATTATTGCTAAAAATACGAAAGAACTATGTGAAATATGTAGCAATATGTGTTGAAGCCATTTGTCTCATACCTTTGACTTATATTTGCATTTTAATATTTGCTTTTACTTATAAACCGATGCATATAGTTGAAAAAGACGGAATAAAATGTGTTGCCTATGTGAGAGCCTTTCTGCGGGTATATGTTGATTATTATGAATACAGAAATCCACTTATTACAGGTGATGAAGTACTTTTTACTGATTACTTTGGAAAAGGCGGATTTGATCCATTTGTTGATGGTTACGAATATGATAGTATGATAGAAGAAAATGCTGCAATGGATGATACTACTGAAATAACTGATGATTCAGAAGACGAGAGAATAGATAATGAAAATATATTTTCTCAACAGAAGAAGGAGGATGACACAGCAATAGATACAGACAGTGACGGCTATCCTATGACAGAAGAATTTCAGTCCTATAAGAAGGAACTAACAGCTGTTGCAACTTATATCAGAAATACCGAGTCATACCAAGGAGTAAAGGCTGGGGATGAACTCAGCGAGTTTCTGGCATATAATATTTCGGCTAAGGGATATCCTTACGTTAATATTGCGGAGCAAGTATACGAGCAAGATGGTATTTCAACTATAGCAACGCATTACATTATTATTAATGAATCTTATGTTGAAAATGGTTCAAGAGAATATGTTTATCAAATTAAATTCAAAGACAAATCCGGTAATGAAGTAGCTTCCACCAAGGTTGTGGATTTCTATCTAATAGATACTGAGACATTGGAGATTACGGATGAGAAAACAAATGATTGGCATTAATTCGGGAAAGCACCCGATGATGTACAGAAAGCTGTAATTTAACAACTCACTTTTCCGAAAAGGGAGAAAAACATTTAATATTTATAAGCCTCGAAAAAACGAGTAAAAGTTAATTCTACAGTTAACCTTTACTCGTTTTTGTTATTTCTGTGATACCCAGATATTCATGTCTGATAAGATAGACATGGTTATTTCAGTTGCGTTGCCGCCAGTAGCATCGCTGTCTGCACTAATGTTGGTGGCAAAAAAGTATGTATTATCTGCAGTTTCGATATAACCGATGAACCATCCGTTTACATCCTGTCCATTCACACGGCCAGTTCCGGTCTTTCCGTAGAATGTTCCGGCATCGGAAGCTGAAAGGCAGATGGCATCTTTTACTGCATTGATATTTTCAGGGGCGAAGCCGAAACTGTTATTCTGCAGCTTGGTTAAAAGTTCGACCTGTTCTATTGGAGAGATTTCCAAGGAGGATTCCATCCAATAAGAGGAGAAATCGCCACTCATGTTTTCGTTACCATATCCGATTTCTTGAACATAGCTGTAAACGTCAGAGGCTCCAAGCTGTTCATCTACTGCTTGAAAATACCAATTCACAGAGGAGTTCATTGCAGACTGTAAGGTCTGATCTGCGTTCCATGCTTCAAATGGATAGGTTTCTCCATTCCATGCAATGAACGAATTTTCCGGTGTAATGACGCCTTCTTCCAATCCGAACAAAGCATCGTATATCTTGTAGGTGGAGTTTGGAGCAACCCGTAAGGTGGCATGCTCCATGTCATGTATACTCCATGCATCGTTTTCCAAATCGTATAAAACAAAGCTGCCTTTGTATTCTCCGAAGTATGTGGAGAGGTCTACATAGGAAATATTCTCAGAAGAGGAATCCCATTGGTAGTGGCTTCCATCTGCTGCGTATGTAGAAATAAAAGGTGCGAATCCAAGGAGAAGGACAGCAGTCAACATGAATGCAGTCATACCTTTTACTCTTTTTATAAATGTCGGCTTCTCATAAGATACAATGTTGATAATTCTCCGTTTCATCTGCTTCATGTTTCCACCAAGACCGGCGGCAAACGGAAATGGAGTAAGTGAAATCTTTTCCGCAAAATTGATCAGTGTATTACCATAATCTGCATAATCATCCTCCTCAAGCATCTTTAAAACAGAGGTGTCACAGGCAACCTCTCTGTCATTACGCATTTCTTTCAGAGCATACCAGACAAGAGGATTGAACCAATATATTATTCCGGCAAAGTTCATTAGATAGTTGGCAATAGCATCTTTGTGCTTATAGTGCTGTAGCTCGTGTAATAGCATGTATCGCATGTCCGATTCGTTATAATCTGAGATGAGATGAATCGGCAGATAAATACAAGGTTTCAAAAGCCCCACAATAATTGGAGATTTCAAAAATGCAGTACTGTAAACATGGATATTTCTGTTAATTCCCATTTCTTTCATACATCGATGATATAGTTTTCGGACTTCCGGGTTCTGAAGGGGAAGTGCAGATTTTTTCAAGTTCTGTAAGCGGATAGAGGATTTGATTACCAATATAATCATTGCAAGGATGCCTACAAGCCATATTCCAAATAGTATGTATCCGATGCTGGATGGAGTCTCACTATTTACCGAAAGGGCAAAGTCATTCATCCAGTCTGCATTTCCGGCTGGATTGATCCCCACAGCTTCTCCTATGGCGGTTCTGGTGCCAGAAGTAGGAGAACTTTTCAGGCTACTGAGCCACGAGAGGATTTGCGGAAACCCAATTAAACGGAACGGTATAAAAGGAACTACCAACAATCCAAGTAGCAGGAACCACAGATTATACTGCATCCGGCTGGATAGGTTGCCTTTGAATATCCGCTTGGCTATCAAAAGAATTCCGATGATACCGCTGATAAATACATTGCATATTAAAAAGCGTATCATAAAATCAGCCATGTTAATTACCTCCTTTTTTTGACCTCTTGGAAAGAAGAGAGCGGAGAGTGTCTATTTCCGTTTCGGACAGTCTGTCATTTTCTATATATGCAGACAGCATGGCAGTGATGTCCCCATCGTAGTATCGTTCTAGAAAAGAGTTACTTTCCTGACCGATGTATTCACTTTCTTTCACAACTGGAGTGTAAACAAACACCCGACTTTGTTTTTCATAAGTCAGAACGCCCTTGTTCACTAGACGTTTAATTAGAGTTTGTATTGTTTTTGGACTCCAGCTCGTAGTCTGTAATAATTTATCAGTTATTTCATTGGTGCTGATCGGCGCATGTTTCCATACGATTTTCATAACTTCAAATTCAGCTTCAGAAATCTGTGGTAAATCGCTCATTTCAAATCCCTCCTTAAATCTTACGGCTGTAATAAAAATATTATAGATGTTATTTGTGTAGTTGTCAATTTAAGAGAAAATAGATTGACTTGAAATCTTACTTATGTAATAATTAAAATATTACATAAGTAAGAATTAAAAAAGGAGTGGAATCAGGATGATTGAAATTGTAAATAAAGTGCTTTGAAAATAAGAAAACCAATAGAGTCACAAGGAGTCTATTGGCATTCTT
Source organism: Clostridium sp. AM42-4 (assembly GCF_003480105.1). NCBI lineage: Bacteria > Bacillati > Bacillota > Clostridia > Eubacteriales > Clostridiaceae > Clostridium > Clostridium sp. AM42-4. Next base: position 147,385 of record NZ_QUIK01000010.1, on the reverse strand, counting down.
ACAGATTTGGATGGTCTTGCTTGTGCAGCAGATCAAGCAGATAACGAACCATAGGCAATAAATCCGCAGCCTCCTGTTCCGTGCAGTCATTCAGCAGGGTCAGGAGTTTTTGGAGATTTGGCTGTTGGTTTGCGTTGGCTGGGTAGAAAATCTTATCGGCGGGTATCTTCAGATATGTAATCAAAGGATACAGCTTATTATATTTGGGGTTACCACGTCCGGCTTCAATATTTAGTATGGTGCGGGTATCCATATTAAGAGTTTCAGCCAGCTTTTCTTGTGAAAGTCCGAGTTCGGTACGGGCTTCACGCACTGCAATGGCAAGAATTTGTTTTATGTCATGCATTATAATTCACCTCGATAGTAGTTTACAATACCTATTAAAACGAGTGAATTGCAATAGAATACAGTGTAGATATGGAGCGTAATACATGGATGTAAAGTATGGGAAAATACATAGAAAAAGAATAGTGAAAAGTTTTGAGATAGCAGCATATTACACACTAAGGTGTATCGCAAAGAAGTATAAAACTTCAACGCGATACACCTTTTTTGTGGGGAAATCAGAGCGTTGTAAAGTCTTTTTCCGGTTTGTGGTTTGTGGTCTGTTCCTGTCCCGGAGTCCGGTCAAGATACTGGTTCAGATTATCCAGTTTTCGGTTGAGAGCCTGTATGTCTTTTTCAGCAGATTTATAGGTTTTCTGCAAGGCTTCTTTCTTGGCATACAGAGCATTGTAATCATTACGAAACTTATCAATATCAAAATGTTTTAAGCTGATTCCAAAGCGTTTCAGCATATTTTCTGCACCGTCATGGAGCAGGAGTTCTGTTTCATGGTGGCGGAGATAAGCGTCAGGGTCTTTCGATTTCCGGTAACGGATGTGATAGATATGATTGCTCTGATATTGTTCAGCGTATTTCAATATCTGTCCTAAATCCTTTAGCTGACGTTCTGTTTCCACAAGACTGTTCCGTGCGGTTTTTGCAAGAACAGACTTACTTTCAATCTGTTTTTCAAGCTCGATGATAGAACCTGCTTTACTGTAACTGCTGGCAGCGATTTTGAGATTTTCAATCGCTGCCCAATGCTGCAGACCGGGGCTTTGCGTGAACTTTTCTTCCGAGGTGTCAATGAGCGTTCGGGAAGAATAATCCTTGATAAGAGGTTTCTTTCGGGCAGGGAATGGGACACGTTTTTGTGTCTGTGCTAAAGCCTTTGTTTCTACCCGTTCCTTAATCCGTTCTTTGGTGTATTCTGCACCCAAAGACTTTAAGCTGCCACGGACAAAATGCTCCCGGTCAAGGGGGCGGAAGGAAATGTACTTTAAGGCGTTTCCTCCAATGGTTTCGCCTTTGATTTCATAACCTTTTGCCCGTATCAGCTCCATGCACTGTTCATATGTATCAGCGTTTTGAATTGCTTCATCAATGTCCTGCTTGAGCTTGATTTTCCACGAGGTGCCATTTCTGCCGGATGTCCATTCTTTATAACTTTTACCACGCTGGTTTGTGGGAGAAATGACGGATAACTGATGCTTGGAACACAGCTCATCATTCAGGCGGCGAATGTGGTAGTAGGTCTGTTTACAGTCATGATATTTTTCGTGATTCACATTATCTGCGGCACAGAAAATGATGTGGTTGTGAACGTGACCTTTATCAATATGAGTGGAAACGATATAAGAAAATTTCCCCTCTAACAGCTTGTTGGCAAGCTCCACACCGATCTGATGTGCTTCCTTATAAGATACCTCTCCCGGAGCGAAAGCCTGTATCAGATGAAAGGCTTTGTTGGGGTCTGCCTGATTTGTTTTTGACAGAGCAAATTTGAAGTCAAAGGCAGCGGTTTCAGGACTGCATCCGAAGGAAGAAATGAGAATACTTTCATCTGTTTTTTGGGGATTACAGATATAGTTTACTGCCTTATGGACGGTTGCCTGGATAGCATGGATTTTTGTGATTGCCATACCTGTTTCATCAGCTCCTTTACTTCGTTTACATCGGCTTTATAAACATTGCCAGTAGCATTCATCCGCTTGGCAATCTGGTTCAGATTATTGCCGATACGGGCGAGCGTGGTGTTGTATTCCCGCAGGTGTTCGTAGTTTACATCGTAGACATAGCCATACAAAATCAGATGCCGAATAAATGCGGATTTGCTCTTCATGCCGGAGGCTTTCCATTTCTGATCTAAGATGTATTGCTCGTCATCGCTGAGATAGATTTTAAGTTCATTTTGTCTTTCTCGGTTTGCCATTGCAGTATCAGTCCTTTCCTTATTTGTATAAAAGATTTTCAAATATGCCGTAGCCGGCGGTTGTTTTTTGCTTTTAGGGGGACAGGGGGATATGCCCCATGCAAGCCAATTTCTGCAAGTTTTCACTTGGTAGAAACTTGCGGAAATGGTGCCTGTGAGGGAACACAGGCAGTGCTTGCTATTCTTCTGCAAATTACCCGTAGGGAATTTGCGTGTTGCGTGAGTATAGGCGAGCGGTTTGCAACACAGTAGGGCGTTACCGCCCTTGTTATGGATAGCGTTGATAATTCGACTTTGCAGTTGGGCAGAAGCAATAAAAAACTGCCACGGTTCATAAGGGCATGGATTGCCCGTAAAAACTCCATAGCAGTTTGTGTGACTTTTTATGATTTTTGATTCTATCCATAATGATTTTATCAATGGGAAAGGGGAAAGTCAATGGCTGGAGAGAGATAAAAGATTTACAGAGAAATTTAGGGGAATAAGCAAAGATACTGCATATTCTGCATTTAAAATTAGAATTGGAAAACCAGAAGAGAGGGGGTGAAGCATGAATACCGTACATCGTAGAACGGAAATAATCAATATTCTTATTATCAGACGACATACAACAGCGAATGAATTGGCACAGGAATTTGGCGTTTCCATTCGCACGATACAGTATGATATTCAGGCTTTAACTCCGGTTTATCCGATTTATACAAAACAGGGAGAGAACGGAGGAATTTTTATAAGAGAGGATTACAAGCCTTATGCCAATTCGCTGACACCTATGGAAGTAGCTGCCTTGCATGAATTATATGATTGGACGGAGGGCATACATAAAAAAGTTTTATTTCAAGTTCTAAGAAAATATGGACCGGATAAATTACAACTTTGATCTTGTCATTCTGATAAAGCACATAATTTTTACAGAACCGTTCATAGCAGACGGAAGTGTGCTTATGTGCTTTTTAGGCTGACAATTTCAGCTTTGATTTTATCCAAAATGCAGACGATGTCTGCGATTGTACCTTGACAATTTCATAAACCAATGCGTACAGGACGTGTGGAATATGTGGAGCCGCTTTGAGGATACGCCATAAGACACCTGCTTTTGCCTTTGGCAGAGGTGGATACGAAGGAATATTGAAAGCAGATATTGAAGTTAAGGTGTGGAGCGAGAAATATCCGGCATAAATGTGTAGCAGTTACACGGAGGCGTTGATACATATTTTTGATAATGATACTTCCGGCTTAGTCCGGTCAGATAAGATGACGGTGCGATACCGATGTGGGTAGTGTAATGAGCTGCCACCTGTACGGATTTTTTAATATCTTCCAATAAAAGCATATTTGTTTGTTAAGTATGTTTTTATTGGCAGATATGCCATAACCATAGCAAGAGAAAAAGAACACACTTTGAAAAGGTAGGTGGAAGAATGCAGGCAAAAGTGAACACAAAAAATTTTATAAGGTATGACGAGGGTGCGGAGAGGTATTCTATGAGTAAACACAGCTTTATGAAATTGGCACAGGATGCTCGTGCTGTTTATAAAATTAACCGTATCACATTGGTAAACGTGAAGATTTTTGAGGAGTATTTGGAATCTTTTCGGGCGTAGACATGATAAGAAAGAGGAAAACGAATTATTGTATATCAAAAAGCATTTGACTTTTTGATATACAAGTAGTAAAATGAAGTCAGGTTATGAAAGGCAGGTGTTGACGGATGGCAAGAATGGGTAGACCTAAGTTAGAAAATCCGAGAAGTGAAGGTGTATTCATCCGTCTTACAAAAGATGAGCATACAGATATAACAGAGTATGCCAGCTCTCATGATCTGACCATAACACAGACGCTTGTTCAAGGATTTAGAAAGCTGCAAGAGCAGGATAATACCGAGAATGAGTAATGGCATTTGTGACCTCTTTCTTATATTGAGAGGAAGGTGGTACATAATGTCAATGTCGAGAAAAGATTCAAAAGGCAGAGTATTAAGGAAAGGCGAAAGTCAGAGGAAAAACGACGGAAGGTATATCTACCAGTACACCGATTCGACAGGTAAAAGGCGGGTCGTTTATTCAAATGACCTGTTGGAGTTAAGGGAAAAGGAAAAAGAACTTGTTCGCAATCAGTTGGACGGTCTTGAAAGCTATTGCAGTGGAAAGACAACTTTGAACTATGCATTTGACAGGTATATTTCAACGAAGTATGATTTGAAAGAACACACACGGGTAAATTATAAGTATATGTATAACCGTTTTGTCAGAGATACTTTTGGAAAAAGAATCATCAATGATATAAAGTATTCTGATGTGAAATTCTTTTATTGTTCGTTGATGAACATATTGGGGTTACAGGCGAATACATTGGATAATATTCATACGATTCTGCACCCAACCTTTCAGATGGCAGTTAGGGACAATGTGATACGCAATAATCCGGCAAGCGGTGTAATGGCAGAAATCAAAAAGGCGAATGGAAAGAATAAGGGCATAAGACACGCACTTACATTGGAACAGCAGAGAGCATTTTTGAATTATGTATCGAACAGTCCTGTGTATTGCCATTGGTTGCCACTGTTTACAGCACTTTTTGGAACGGGATGTCGCATAGGAGAAATGATAGGGCTGCGTTGGGAAGATTTGGATTATGAGAATAAAACCATTAGTATAAACCATGCGGCTATCTATCGAGTAATGGAGAATGGAAAGAGTGAATTTCATATTTCTTCGCCAAAGACAGAAGCCGGGATTCGTACTATTCCGATGATGCAGGCTGTAGAACAGGCATTTAAGGATGAATACGAAGCACAGAAAGAAACCGGTTTTAATGTGCAAGTGGTTGATGGTATGAGTGGGTTTATCTTTTGCAATAAAGACGGAATTATCCATAAACCCAGCGTAATCAACAGTGCAATCAAAAGAATTTACGAAGCCTACAATGCCGAAGAAATTATTAAGGCAAAACGGGAGAGCAGACGCCCGGTATTGATTCCTCATTTTTCGTGTCATCATATCCGACACACATTTTGCACCAGATTTTGTGAAAATGAAAGAAATCTGAAAGTGATTCAAAGTATTATGGGTCATGCAAATATTGAAACAACGATGGATATTTATGCGGAAGCAACAGATGTGAAGAAAAAGGAAGCAATTAAAGCTCTGGAAAATAATAGTGATATATTTTAGGAAGAAGTCCTTGCAAGGGGACGATTTCCAAGACAAACCTGACATCAAAAAAGTCAGAATACATCAAAATGACATTAGTTTGTTGGATTTTGGTGGACAAATATGGACTGGCGATATATAATGAAAATCGTGTAAAAAAGCGTTTATCAACTTATTTGGACTGTGGTGGATTAGCTTCGGTTATATTCCCGACAATGAAGACCCTGGACCCAAAGAAGGCTGAAAACAAAGCCGAAAAAGCAGCGGTAAATGGTTCTGCAGAGGATGCAACCGTGTCCGCGCCAAGCGTACAGATTGATCTTTCCAAGGTGAAAATCGAGCCGTTGTTTGCAGATGATGTAGACTTTGAGACATTCAGCAAGTCTGATTTCAGAGTGGTTAAGATCGAAGCCTGTGAGGCAGTGCCGAAGTCCAAGAAGCTCCTGAAATTCACACTGAATGACGGAACAGACCGGAAACGCACCATTTTAAGCGGTATTCACGAGTATTACGAGCCGGAAGAGCTGGTTGGTAAGACCTGTGTGGCAATCACAAACCTGCCGCCGAGAAAGATGATGGGTATTGATTCCGAGGGTATGCTGATTTCCGCAGTGTACGAGTATGACGGACGGGAAGGCTTAAATCTTTTGATGCTGGATGACAGTATTCCGGCAGGAGCAAAGCTGTACTAAAGAGGTCATTTACTACAAAAAATCGCGTTACTACAACTTTTCTACAACTTTTGCGCGAGACCCTACGAAACCGGATGAAGCAATATGAAAGGCGGATCTGCTTATAAAATGCAGATTCGCCTTTCTTTTTTACATCAGCTTCATGTTCACACTAATGTTTTTTGCCTTCTCCTGCATATTCTCTTGTGTGATATGGGTGTAGATGTCCATTGTAGTAGAGAAATCGGCATGCCCCATGACTTGCTGAATGAATTTAACATCGTTGGTGCTTTCGCAGAGCCGGGTACAGAAGGTGTGCCGCAAGTTGTGAACACTAAAATGAGGGAGCAGATCCGGTTCACGGTCTTCCAGTTCAGCCTGATCCATTTCCTCCATGTTGTAAGTTACGCTGATTCTCTCAATCGCCCGATTGATATTGTGGGCGCTCATGAATGAGCCGGTTCGGTTGCGGAAAACAAAACCGTGCACTCCTCCTAACACCAGTTGATCGTCTGGATACAATGCGTCGATGGTTTCAATCTGGAGGCGAAGCTGCTCGGCCACCTCTGGATAGAGGATAGGGATAATTCGTGTACCGCTCTCAGTTTTGGGAGTGGTAATGTGAAATCCGGCTTTTCCGTCAATGACCCGGTAGATTAAGTTGTGGTTGACCGAGATTGTGTTTTCGCTCAAGTTAATATCGCTTTTGGTAATGCCGGTACATTCTGCGACACGCATTCCTGTTCCAAGGAGCACAGTCATGATGGGGAGCCAATGGCTGTATGTAGGGGACTTGGCAATAAAACGCAGGAAATTCTGCTGTTGCGTTTTAGTGAGCGCGATCCGCCGTTTAGGCTTTGGAGCGCTGCCATCCGTTTTGAGCTTGCGGTAAATGCCCTTGCTGGGATTTTTGCGGATGTAATCGTCGTCCACGGCCATTTCAAGCGTAGGGTGAACAATGGTGTTGATGCTCTCCAGTGAGTTGATAGCAAAGCCGTGTTTCAGCAGTTTGGTATAAAACGCGAGAATATCACTTCTGTGGATTTGTGGCAGAGGCATGTTAGCGAAAGGCTCTTCTTTCACATAGAAGTCCCACAGGTAAAGATAATTTGCTCTGGTAGAGGGCTTCAGTTTGATGTTGTTATTCATGTAGACCTTGAACATATCATTCAGGGTAAGCTTCATGGCTTCCTGAGTACGGATGCCATCATCCTTATCTTTGTTGATCTGCTTTTCTTTGACACGAAGACTTGCGAGATCGGAGTCGTAAAGATATTTCTTTTTAGTGCCTAATTTGTAGACATACATATAGCTGCCATCTGCCCGTTGTGTTTCTCCGGGCCGAAGATTTCGTCCTTTGTTGTCTTTTCTCACTTTTGCCATTACTGGTACCTCCTGATTATAAAAGTGTAGTGCGCCTTACTGGCATGGTTATTTAGCCGGAAATATCATAAAGATATTCTTTGATACGCTGGACACTCCATAGGACACGGGTGTTCATGGTAATGCGTGCATTGGCAAGATCCCCAATCTGTACTGCAGTGTGCCTTCCACAGCACAACAGTTTGCAAAGGGTATCGGTATCAACAGCCAAGCACTGCTCCGGCGGTAGGTCATTCGGTTTTCTTTTCTCCATAATCGTCCTCCTTTTTTCGATTACAATGATCCCTTACGATTTGTAGAAGAAGGTTTTCAACAAAAACAATGAAAACGGTCTTGAGGTCAGGAGGTATTGAAATAACAAAAGAACTCTAATGGGGCCATTTCCTACGCCAGAACGGTTCTGCCGTGTATTTCAGGCTGCTGCTGTGCAGCACTTCGATTATGGGCGCGCTTCTGTGGTCATCGCACACTGTCCAGAATTCCTGTATAACTCCCCATAGAGGTTATGAATTTGTCAAGGTACTAAAAGAGCGTAGGGATCATCCGGTATTACCAAATGATCCGATACATCCTATAAATAGGCGGGGAAGAAAGAACTTCTGCAAAGAGGAAAGAAAATTTAAAGAAAATCTAAAAATCAATATATAGAATGTTTGAATTGACAAGCACTATATATTGTGTTAGAATTGCAATGTAATTGATTTTTGTGCGTTGCCCGTCAGGGTACACAGGCTTTAGGGCTTGTGTTGCGGAGTAATGACTGCATTGCACACGCTGTTAATTTTGTACTTGTGTCAGTAGTATCACTGCGCCTTTTCAGGCCGGTATATTGCTGGCTTTTTTATTTTACGGGATTTACCCACCATTGCGAGAATGACATCGGTTCATAGGCAACTATGGACGCCAGGCTTTATGCCGTCTGTCATTCTCGCTTTTTTATTGCCTGTAAGCCTGAAAGGGCTTTAAGGATAAATCAAAACTGAGAAAGGCAGGTCATGTACATGAATGTGAAGCAGAAAAGAAAGCAGAATGGTCGGCGGGTCAAGCCGGCACACTCCACGGACTGGAAGATGAAGAGACAGGCAGTATCTTCGCTCCGGCCCCGAAATGTTGCACCAATGGCGAGGGCAGTTATTTTGCCCCGAAGATCACGAAGGGGGATTTGATATGTCTGGCAGCAATAGTGCTGAACGAAAGCGGCATGAACCGCTGGTGCTGGTAGAAACGGCAGATCTTTCAGAAGAAGACTGGCTGGATTACCGGCGCCGTGGAATCGGCGGCAGCGATGTATCGGCGATCTTTGGCACTTCTCCATTCCGGACAGCCAGGGATCTGTACTACGACAAACTGAACATAGCGTCAGTGGAAGATGATGAGGGCAACTGGGTTGCCATGGAAATGGGGCATTTGCTGGAGCCTCTGGTAGCAAAGATATTCGAGCGGAAAACCGGATATCGGGTCTACCAAATCAAAAAGATGTTCCAGCACCCCCAGTATCCTTGGATGCTGGCTGATGTGGACTACTTTGTGGAACTGCCGGATGGCACCACAGCGATCCTTGAGATCAAGACCACAAACTATAATGCCAGAGATAACTGGTGGATGAATGGGAAGGAGACTGTTCCAGTCTACTATGAATCTCAGGGGCGTCATTATATGGCAGTAACGGATCTTGACCGATGTTTCTTTTGCTGCCTGTATGGTAACAACGAGGAGGAAGTTATTATCCGGGAGGTCAAGCGTGATTTCGAGTATGAGGCTGAGATGGTCTTTTTGGAGCAGTATTTCTGGGAAAACCATGTGCAGCGCCATGTGCCGCCGCCCTATACAGAAAGTGGGGCCTTGATTATTGAGAGCGCACGCAAACACTTTGGCCCGGCAGATAAAAATGCCCCGGCCGTTGCACTCGACCTGGATATGACTGCAAAACTCATGCAGTATTTGCGGCTTTTGGATGAAAAGAAAAATGCAGAGGTGTACTCCAAAGAAATCGACAAGGATATTCAGCGTCTGAAGGCACTGTTGATTGCGGAAATGGGTACCAGCTGCACTGCAGTCTGTGAGCAGGAGGGAGTGAACTATACGGTTACCTATACCCCTGTTCGCAAGTCCATCATCGACAAGGATAACCTGCTTCGGTTGAAACTGGAGCATCCGGATATTTACGAGCAGTTTGTTACAGTATCCGAATCCAGACGGTTCAGTGTTAGAGCCTCGATTATGGAGGCCGCTTAGTGAGGTGAAAAAGGATGAATTGTATTGGTACCTACGACGGGACGATTTTTTATAATCCTGCCAATAAGTTTTGTATCGTCAGTGTAAAAACCGCAGATCAGAGCGTGCCAGCCGAGGCCAGGTCAAACAGGCGATACAAAGACCATTTGATTCGCTTTACAGCTGTGGGGTATGAGATTCCACGGACAGATGCGGTAGAGTTGGAACTGGATGGTGAATGGACAAAGGGCAAGTATGGTGTCCAGCTCCAGGTGGAGCAGTGGCGTGAAATTGTGCCCAGAACAAAAAACGGCGTAGAGGGCTACCTTGCCTCCGGGCTTATCAAAGGGATTGGTCCCAAAACTGCCGCAGACATTGTGGAGCGGTTCGGTGTGGACACACTGGATATTCTGGAACACCAGCCGGAGCGGCTGTTGGAGATCCGGGGCATTACGGAAAGTAAATTGGAGGACATCAAAGCTTCTTATGCAGAAAACCGTATGCTCCAAGGAATTATGACCTTGCTGGCACCGTTTAAGATTACTCCCAAGACGGCATTGAAAATATATCAATATTTCGGCCCGACCAGCGTAGAGATTTTGGAAAAGAGCCCATTTGAGCTTTGCCAGATCTCCGGCTTTGGATTTCGGCGGGTAGATGCAATCGTACAAAAGAGCGGGGGCAATCTCCATGACTCTATGCGTATCAAAGGGGCTATCTTTTGTGCGCTGGATGAGGGCAAGAGTAAACGAGGCCATCTGTACATCAGTTCTGAAGAACTGGAGAAATCAGCGCTGAAACTGCTCAATGAGAAGATACCTGTACCGGAGCTTCGCCTGCATCAGCAGGAAGTCAGGGATATGATGCAGGAAATGATCCTGAATGGAGCAGTCGTTTCCGTGAAGGATAATATCTATCTTCCCAGAGTGTTTGCCCAAGAGGACGAAACGGCGCGCCGGATCGCCCAGCGTCTGGTCGCCCAGATGCCAGTAGAGCATATTGCGCCGGTGCTGGAACAGGTCAAGGTTGAAATGGGACTGCGCCTGTCTGCACAGCAGGAGGCTGCGGTCTATGCAGCATTTAGGCATGGCTTGTCAGTAATTACGGGTTCTCCTGGTACTGGTAAAACAACAGTGCTGCGGACGATACTTGAGGTTTACCGGCGGCTGCACCCTGATGGCAAAATTGCTCTTATGGCACCTACCGGTCGGGCAAGCCGCAGGATGTCGGAGAGTACCGGCTTTGAGGATGCCCGAACATTACACAGTGGTCTGGGACTGACCAGTGAAGAGGATGAGGGTAGCCGGAACAGAAAGTCAGAGCCACTGTCGGCCGATTTAATCATTGTGGATGAGTTTTCCATGGTGGATATGTGGCTTGCTGAGAAATTTTTTGAACGCATGAAGATAAATGCCAGAATCGTACTGGTAGGCGACCCAGATCAGCTTCCGAGCGTAGGAGCAGGAAATGTGTTTCGTGAAATCATCGAGACCAAAATCGTCCCAGTAACGGTGCTGGATCAGATTTTCCGTCAGTCGAAGGATAGTCTGATTGCCTATAATGCCAAATTTATCAACGAGGGCAATACCAAACTGTTTTATGGACCGGATTTTGTTTTCGTGTCTGGTGATAGTCAGGAAGACACCGCTGAAAAGATTACAGAACGGTATTGTTTGGAGATACAGGAGAGTGGCATTGAGAATGTGCAGATTCTTTCACCTTTCCGTTCAGAAGGTGCCGCGTCGTCGGAACAGCTGAATGAGACCATTCGTGAATTGGTCAACCCATTCCGCTCTGCGGAGGAGGAAATCAAGTTTGGCCCCAGGATATTCCGGGTCAATGACCGCATCATGCAGACCAAGAACACAGAAAAGGTATCTAATGGTGATTTGGGTTTCATCCGGTATATTAAGGACACTGACCAGGGCAAAAAGATCGGCATGGATTTTGGTGCTGGCAGGACGCTGGAATATGGCGTAGATGATTTGAGCAATGTGGATCTGGCTTATGCTACTACGATCCACAAGGCTATGGGCTCTGAGTATGAGACCGTTATTATGCCGCTGCTCAAAGCGCACACCATCATGATGTACCGTAATCTGCTCTACACCGGAATCACGCGTGCCAAAAAGCGGGTGGTGCTGATTGGGCAGAAACAGGTATTGTTTATGGCAATCCATCGTAATGAGATCGGCAAGCGGAATACGCTGCTGGGTATGCGTATTCAGATGTACTTCAAAGCCTACGCAAAGAAAGCCGGTATCCCAATTCCGGCTGCGTTGGAAGAACAATTAAAGAACGCAAGTTAAAAAAGAGAGGTCAGGTGCAGAAATGGCACTTGGCGTCTCCTATTTTTATGTCAGAAAGGAGTTTCCAACATGAACGAAAAAAGTAATCCGATGCCTATGATGTACAAAACAATTCCGGCAGTGGCAGAACTGAACAAGGTGCCGGGCTTTGACCCGCTCAAATTTCTGCGCCATAAGGTGTCCAGAAAAACCAATGAGGAAATGCTGCAGTTGGAATTGCCCTATCAGAAGCTGTGGTTTCGCCTGCGTCACCCCCAGGGCCGCATGAAACTGACTACTCTGCGGATCACGGAACAGCTTGCGATTATGGAGGCCAGAGTTTATCTGGACCGCAGTGATGCAGAGCCTATCAGTAGTTACATTTCGCAACACAGTGCAGAAGAAGGTACCGACTATGTACAGGCTGCCCAGGATGAGGCATTGAGTGCTGCGCTGTCGGATGCCGGTTTCGGTCTGCAGTTTGCCGATGTTGCTGTTGACAGTACGGGCAAGGTGTTTGGAAGCAGTATTCCGCTTTCCGGGACGGCTCCTATCCAGCAACCGATGCCAAATGCGGCGCAGAGGCCCGTAGAAGCCCCTGGAGCGGCGCTGCGGCAATCTGGCGGGGAAGTTCATGCCCGGCCGGAAAGAGCGCCTCAGAACGCCGTAGAGGGCCGTAATGCTCCTGCTCGTCCGGCGCCTATTCAGAAACCTGCGGCAAAGCCGGTTCAGAATGAACAGCCCCCGGTTTCTCCGGTACAGCCAGTTGTCCAACAGATGGTTGCAGAAGAGAAGGAGAATATGGATACACTGCCTGCCGGCAAGGTAGAGGAGAATGCTCCCAATATGGAGCTGCCGGTACCGAGCCGCGAGGTTACATTGGATAGCAGTCCAAAACAGGATGATGCGTCTGAGCAGCCGGCCGCCTCCGTATTCCAATCGGATGAACCGGAAGAACTGCCTGTGGCGCCTGTTGTCCAACAGGAAGCACCCGATCAGCCTGTGGCGCCTTCTTATACGGAGAGCACTCCGGTAGAAGACATCTTGAAGGTAATGACCTTTGAAGAAGCGCAGAATGTGGTGGTGGATAGTGGTCTGAGCAAAGGAAAGACCATGGCAACAGTTGCCAAGGAGCGTCCGGTGAGTCTGAAATTCTACCTCACCCCAGGCAACAAGAGCACCAACAATATCGTTCGTGCTGCGGCGCAGATCATGCTCGATGGTATGGCCGCACAGAAAGCCGGATGATAAGCAGCCCCATCTATGGGGTCAAGAAGGGAGGGAGAACAGATGGACTCATATCCAGGAGATTTTCCGTTCGGTATTATGGATGTAGTGGAACTTCTACATCTACGAATCAGACGCCGACAGGCAAACAGTGTATATGTGGATTGCCCGTTTTGTGGTGACCGCCGCGGCAAGATGAATGTGAATTTCGTCAAAAATGTCTGGCGGTGCAATTATTGTGATGAGCATGGCGGTATGCTTGCGCTTTATGCGCGGCTAAACAATACGACTACATCCGATGCGTATTGGGAGATAGGAGAAGCCCTGTGCAACGATTTTCACAGGGAACGGCCGAACTCTGGATATGAGATGGCAGGAAACCAGCAGGCTGGCACTGGGTCCCCGGTTTCGGGGACTCAGACCGACCTTGCCGGATATGAGAGGAGGGGCGAACTAAAAACAGTGCAGCAAGCAGAACGGGCCAGCGGACAGGAAATTCATCAAACGCTTTCGCTGCTGCTCGCTATGCTGCCTCTTCAGCCTGCCCACCGCAACCATCTGCACTCCCCAAAACGGGGACTGTCGGATGAACAGATCGACCGGATTGGGTTCAAGAGCACTCCACCCCCATTCCTTTGCCGCTCCATTACCGAGCGGCTGATGAAACAGGGATGCAAGGTGGAGGGGGTGCCCGGCTTTTATCTGGATGACAGCGGGCGCTGGACCATGAACTTCTACCGAAAAAACGCAGGGATTTTGATTCCGGCTGTGGGATACGACGGTATGATACATGGCCTGCAGATACTTTTGGATAGTCCGCTCAAGCAAAAAGATGATCCACCGGATAAGTCAGGAGCCAAATACATCTGGTTTTCGTCCTCGTCCAAAAATATGGGCGTCACATCCGGGAGCCCGGTACATTTTATCGGCCATCCATCTGCTCGAGTGGTCTATGTCATTGAGGGACTGCTGAAAGCAGACATCTCACACTGCCTGACAAACCGGACTTTTGCGGCGATTGCCGGCGCAAACAACACAAGCCAGTTGGATACGCTGTTTGCACTGTTGGCACAGAATGGCACTGAGGAGATCATTGAGGCTCATGATATGGATAAGTACAGTAACCAAATGACCTCTAATGGGGCATCTAAGATCTATCTGATGGCCCGAAAAAATGGAATGGCATGTCGTCGGCTGACCTGGAATCCGAATTATAAAGGGTTTGATGATTGGCAGCTTGCCCTTCGGGAGAAAGAACAGAAGGAAAAGGAGGTGCAGAGAATGAATTTTAAGCAGCAATATCTGTGCGGTAAGTGTGATTTTACCTATATAGATGGCTGCGTCGAGCTTTGGCACACCAGAGCGGAGAAAGATTTGGATCTGACAGAGTATCTGGGGCTGACAAAGGAAGAGTATCAGATATTTCTTGCTCAGGGCAATCGGGCGCTGAAGGATATTCTGGACAGCCAGAGAGTTTTCCGGAGATTTTGCATTTACCAGCTTTGCCTGGGTGAGACACAGACGGTACCTTTCGCGTTCAAGCAACTGGATGCACTGCGTAAAGCTGGATATGAACAGCCGCCTGCCGTCGCCTATCAGACGGTATGGAGCGCAGAGGTCTGTTGCCCAAAGGGGCAGAATGACATGGAAGTGCTGGGGCGCCTGTTCTTGGACTTTAATGAGCATTTGCCGGAAGATTACAGAGGCCGTCCGTTGGCTCCATCTGATGTGGTGGAACTGGACTGCCAAGGCAAACGCACATACTTCTATGTGAATGACTGCCGGGATTTTGCGCCGGTACGCTTCTCCCCATTCTTGTGTAAAAGACTTCCGGAGCCTGCTCAAAAACAGGAATGAAGGGATAGGGGTCAGATGCGTATTGCAGAAAAGAAGAAAAGCCAGATTACAGCACTGTATGAGCAGTGCTCCAATCTTCCGGCAGATGTCAGAAGTTGTCTGGAGAATGGCTACTTTACCGTAACGGTACCTCCACCCTGGAACATGAGCAATCAAAAGACTGCGCAGGAGGTGCAGGACAAAATCAAGGAATGGTCAAGGCAGTATACTGGCGTGGTCTGCTACTGTTTTGACAGCTTCAGCACACTTTTATATGTGCTGTGAGCAACACACAATGGCATGGAAAGGGTCATAACGGCCTACTCCATGCCATTTTTTGCGAAAGGAGATTTTACAATGGGTGTTTTTTCAGAAATAGCAATGGAGCAGCAAAACAGTATGTTCGATTCGTCTGCAGCCTTTGAGGATGATGAAGCCTTTGAGCTGGAGGAGATGGAATCTTTGCCTGTGCCGCCTGTAGGTACAGACACTGTCCCAGTATCGGCGGCTTCGGTTTCTGCCGGTGAGACTGCTTTGGCTGATGCAGAGGAGGAACCTGCGGATGAAGTAGCGCCTGCTGGGGAAGAGAAGTCTGCTGAGGAGGGGAATTCGGCACAACCGCCCGCCGCAGAAGATGAAGAAAAAAAGCGTGCGGAGCATGAGGCGGCTGAAGCCCAGCGCAAAGCGGAATTTGACGCCAAACAGCAGGCGAAGAAAGCCGCGGAGCAGGAGCAAATCGCCCGTCTGGAAGCGATGAGTGATGAAGAAGTAATCGCGGCCTCTACCCAGAGGGTGAGTACCGATGTAGAAAAACTGACACGGCGAAATATGAAGGAATGTGTGTCCGAGCATATCCAGATGCTCTGTATGGAAGATACGGCGTTTGCCCGTCTGACGATGCATCCGAAAAAGAACATGATCCGCTGTTTCCAGTACATCAACCGAAAGGCATGGGATTATGTGCAGGATGAACTAAAAGCAAGCGGAACCCGCCCTGGTCCCGGACAGCAGACATATGGCTGCGATGTGCCGGATGATATGTGCTATCAGTGGGCGGAAGATTATTTCCGTGACCCTGATGCCAAGGAAGACCATGAGGATGAGGAGAAGTTTGTTCCCAAGCCGTATGCTGGGAAGTCCTCTGCAAAGAGCAAACCCAAGAAGGCGGCAGAGAAGAAAAAGACGGAACCCAAGGCGGCACCCAAGCAGGAGGAAAAAAAGCCTTCTCAGGATGGGCAGATGTCGCTGCTGGATTTTGGGATGGCAAAGGCAGGCTGAGCCGGCAAAGGAGGAAAAATGCAGAATGATTGCTTATAAGGGTTTTCGCCCCGGGCTGATATGCCGTGGCTATCAGTTTGTGATGGGGCTCAATACGACTGAAAAAGCAAATTGCAGGGAAAATGGATTTCACTGTGCGGAAAATCCGCTCGACTGCCTTAGCTATTATTCCAGCCTGGAGCATTCGGAATATTATATTGTCAACGCCGGCGGCGACATCGATGAAGATGAGCATGACTCCAAAATCGCCTGTACGGAGTTGACTGTGATTAAGCGGCTAACCAAAGAGGAGCTGTTTTTACATGGTTTGGCCTACATGGTAGATCACCCGCGCAGGGTGTGGAGTTCCCATGTGGCAGCCAACCGGGCAATGGCGAACTGCGGTTATGCGGTGGTACGGGGGAAAGACCCCGTTGCCACCGGCAGACTGGGAGACATCCTTGCTTTTGCGAAGGAAGCGCCGGATTCGGAAAGTATCGTACAGGTTGCTGTAGGACAAATTGATGGTGTCACATTACTGCCGGATGTGTGGTATGGCGTGGATTTGACAAGAAGGACGGTGAATTGAGATGAAAAAAAGAGCCCTGATGGCACTTCCCAAGCTGACAGCGACGGATGAGATGAAGCAGATCGCGGCGTCAGACTTGCCAAGAAAAGAAAAAATCGCCTACGGATATGTTCAGGAGGTTTGTGAGTATTATGTTTACCTGAGATGCATCACGCAGGATGGGATATTGAAGGTGGCTTTCTTTTTCCCAGAGCATCTTCGCATAGACGGGAATAGCCCAGCTTACGAAGTGTATCTGGATAAAGAAAAGCGGCAATTTATTACTTATAATAGCCTGAACCAGAAATGGTGTGAGGCCAAACTGGACAGATTGGACTGGAAGCGCCGATACTGGTATATCAAAGCCTACTGGGTCAGCGAGGAAGATGAGACATCTATACAGGCATATCTGAACATCAATAAAAAAGCGGTAGAGGCAATCCGGCAGTTTCAGCGGAATGTGCGTGAGGAACAGCTCGAACAGCGGCACCGGCGGGAAACTGATCCATGGGATAAGGATATGGAACAGGTGCCGGAGCTTCCCAAGGACTGGAACCGCTGGGTGGATAAGGTTGCCATCCGGCAAAATTACATTTACTACCACTACAAAAAGGGCGGCGCCAAAACAGGTTACTGTACCTACTGCGAAAAGGAAGTGCCGATCAAGGTGCATCCCCATCACAATCAACAAGGCCGCTGTAGCTGCTGCCGACATCCGGTGGTATTCAAAGCCTATGGACGAGCGGGGTATATGCAGACAGAAAAACATTTTGCCTACCTAATCCAGCGATGCAAAGACGGTTTTGTAGTTCGTGAATTTCAGGCTGACCGGACATATGGGAAAGAAAGCCTTCCAAACTCCAAGCTTTATTGTCAGGAAATCCGGCGCACGATTTATGACCGGGAAAGAAAACCAAGAACCTACTATTGGGGTCTGTATAAACAGCGAAATATGCGCTGGATTTCCGGAAGCCCCTGTTCTTATAGTTGGTCTGGTTCACATGATGGACGGGTCTATGGAAAAACGCTGCCAACTCTGGAACAGAAGGAACTTCGATGCACAGGGCTGGTCAACTGGATTCGGAAGCAGAAAAGTGTTGACCCGGAAAAATATCTGGCAGTGCTTGAACGGATACCGCAAATGGAGCAGATCAGCAAGGTGAACCTGCCGAAGCTTACCAAGGAATGTTTCAGTTCCTGCGGAACAGTCAGTGAACTAATCAAAAACCATAGTGCCGGGAGTCTGATTAAAGCTCTGGGCCTTGACAGCAGGAGGTTTCAGCGACTTCGGCTCCATAATGGAGGCTGTGATCTGCTGCGGTGGCTGCAATATGAAAAGGGCACCGACAGGGAAATCCCAGATAATGTCCTTTTGTGGATGTGTCAGCAGAACATTAGCCCCAGGGATGTCCAGTTCATTGCTGACCGCATGAGCATGGTGCAGGTCTATAACTATGTACGGCGTCAGATGCCATCCTTCCGGAGAAACAGCCATGAGGTATTGCGTACCTGGGAGGATTATCTTTCCATGGCAAAGAAATTGCACATGGATGTATATGATGAGATCGTATATCGCACCAGAAAACTGCGGCGGCGCCACGATGATCTGGTGCTCAAATGCCAGGAGAAGGATATTGAACTGCAGGCCGAGGAGATGGAGGAGAAATTCCCCCATGTTAATGCTATCTGTCAGGAAATCAAAGCGAAATATGAGTACGCCGATGCGGATTACATGGTAGTGGTGCCAGACGGTATTCTGGACATTATTACCGAGGGGCGTGCGCTCCATCACTGTGCAGGCAGCAGTGACCGCTACTGGGACCGGATTGAGCGGCGAGAAAGCTTTGTGATGTTTCTGCGTAAAACGGCTGATCCTTTCCATGCCTATTACACGCTGGAAGTGGAGCCAGATGGAACAGTGCGGCAGAAACGGACGGAATATGACCGGCAGAAGAAGGACATTGAGCAGGCGACCGAGTTTCTGCAGAAGTGGCAGCGGGTGATTACTGCCAGGCTGACAGAAAGCGACAAGGCGCTGGCTGCGGAAAGCAGGATTCTTCGTGAGAAGGAGTTTATCCAGTTGAAGAAGGATCGGGTCATCATTCATACCGGCCATTTGGCAGGAAGGCTTTTGGCGGATGTGCTGATGGCTGACCTGATGGAAAACACGGATAGCATCCAGTCTCCGGCATTGGCTGCTGCAGCGTGACAAAATGAGAATGGCCGGGCGTCCTTGAGGGCGTCCGGTCATTGATGAAGAAGGAAGGAGCAGAGCATGAAACAAATTGGAAATCTGGCAGTGGTTTGCGCCAGGCGACAGGATGTGCTGCTGCAGGTTGGCAGTGAAAAGGTATGTGTCCATGTGGGAGCCGGGCCAGAGCGGAATACGCTTCACGCAGCGTGGGACGATGATGACGCCATTCAGCGTATTGTCCATGAATTAAATTTTGGCAGATATGCAGCCGGCAGAAATGGGCTGCATACCGCACAGCAGGATTGCCCTGTGGGGCGGGGAAAGGAGAAAATTGCATGATCAAAAACCTGAATCAGCTGCGCAGGACACTTCGGGAAGGGACGCAGTTGGAGATATTGGATCACTGTCGGCCGGAATGTATTGGGCAGATACGGAACATTACGCTGGTAAACACGCAGGGCTTTTATAGTACCGTAGCGAATCAGCCAGATGCGTCTGCCAACAGAGGCAACGGCGGCCGCGGCCCGATCCTTTGGTGGGGCAGAGCCGCCCACTGGCAGTTTGCAGACGGTGTTTGCAGTGTTTTCGACAGTGAACAGAAGCATACGGAAGAAGAACTGGTTATGTCCTTCCGGGTACTTGAAAAGGAGGCAGCATAATGGAACGGAATATTTTTGAAAAGCAGAGAGACTTGAATGACCGGCTCAACCGTTATCGGGATGAGTATTATAACCACAACGCTCCCAGTGTGTCAGATGAGGTCTATGACAGACTCTTTGACGAGTTGAAAGAGCTGGAACAGGAAACGGGAATCCAAATGGCAAATTCGCCAACCCAGACAGTAGGCTATCCTGCGGTGAGCAGGCTGGAGAAAACCAGACATGAGATCCCGCTGCTGTCTTTGGATAAGACTAAGAGCAGTATGGATCTTCTGAATTTCATGGGTGAGCAGCAGGTGATGCTGATGCTCAAACTGGATGGCTTGACTGTAAAGCTGACCTATGAGAATGGAGAACTTCTGGAGGCGGCTACCCGTGGCGATGGTGACGAAGGGGAGATCATTACCCATAACACCCGAGCCATCAGCGGTATCCCTTCCCACATCACCTACAAAGAGAGACTGGTTGTGACGGGCGAGGGCTTTATCAGACCCAGTGATTTTGAGGAACTGAAGACCAGCCTACAGGACAGCAGCGGTAAGCCCTATAAAAACGGCCGCAATCTGGCTGCCGGTTCCATCCGTCTGATGGATGCCAAGATATGCCAGGAGCGTCGGCTGGTTTTCATGCCGTTTGGTGTGCTGGAGGGCTTTCCGCACCTGACCCGGAAATCAGATAAGCTACGGGAACTGCGCGCGTTGGGGTTCCAGCCCTGTAAGTATCTGGTCACAAAGCAGAAACTGACGCTGGAAAATGTGGAAGCCGGTATCTATCAGCTGCGGCAATATGCCACTGACAAAGATATCCCCATTGACGGTATCGTGGTTTCGTTTAACGACATCGCCTATGCCCAGAGCTGCGGCCGCACCGGACATCACTATAAGGACGGTCTGGCCTATAAGTTTGAAGATGACCTGCATGAGAGCCTGCTGCAGTACATCGAATGGACGCCGGGCAGAACCGGAGAGATTGCTCCGGTAGCAGTATTTACGCCGGTGGAAATCGATGGCTGTGAGGTCAGCAGGGCCAGTCTGCACAACCTGTCCTTTATTGAGGATCTGGAACTGATGGCTGGAAACCGGATTCTGGTAAGCAAACGAAACATGATCATCCCCCACGTGGAGGAAAATCTGGACAGAGGCGGCTTCTCTATGGTGGATACGATTCCCCATGTTTGTCCCTGCTGTGGACAGCCTACCCGCATCCATGAATCAAGTGGAAAGGGCGAAAATGGCGAGGATCGCATCATCAAGACGCTGTACTGTGATAACCCTGACTGCGAGACACGTCGGCTGAAAAAGTTCGTCCATTTTGTCAGCCAGAAGGCAATGGACATTGAAGGGCTGTCGGAGGCTACATTGGAAAAATTCATCGGTCAGGGATTTATCCATAGTTATCTGGATATTTACCGTCTGGATCGTTACCGGGCTGAAATCGTCCGCATGGATGGGTTTGGTGAAAAGTCCTGGCAGCGCCTTTGGGACGCTATCCAGCAGAGCCGAAACACCACCTTTGAGCGGTATCTGATTTCTATGGACATTCCTATGATCGGCAATACTGCCAGCAAGGTATTGGGTCGTGTGTTCCACTATGATTTGGATGAGTTTCGGGATGCGGTCTATGGCGGCTATGATTTCCGGCAGCTTCCGGATTTCGGGGAGACATTGCATAACAATATCCACGACTGGTTCTGCGTGGAAGATAATTTTTGTATTTGGGAGGAGTTACAGACTATGATGAGTATTCAAAAGCCTGCTGTGGCAGAACACAGCGAAGACAGGGTGCAGGATAATCCCTTTGTAGGAAAGACTATCGTAGTTACCGGCAAGGTGGAACCCTACACCCGGGACGGAATCAATGACCTGATCGAATCACTGGGAGCCCATGCCGGCAGCTCGGTGTCCAAGAAGACGGATTATCTGGTCTGCGGCGAAAATGCCGGCAGCAAGTTGTCCAAGGCCAGGGATTTGGGCGTTACGGTACTGTCACCTGCGGAGTTCTTCAGCATGGCCGGCGCTGAGTAAGAAAATATAGCATACCATCGGTATGCTGTCAGTTGATCAATGGGGAGAGAGCCATGCTGCGGCTCTCTCCCCATATCTTTTATGGAAGATTTCAGGTAGGAGGGATTTTAATGCATATCGACAGGATACCGGTTTACCGGGTATATCAGAGGGCTATTGATTTGGAGCTTTACCATGCCTTTGCCGAATTGGTAGTACAGACTTCTCAGGACGATACGGCGAGAAGGACTTACCGACAAACAAGGGCGATGCAGATATGGCAGGTGGAAACGGATGTGTCCGGCTATTTTGAACCATATCATCTGCGTTATCCTGGCGAGGTGTTGGAGCGGTTTGAGGAAAAACTGGGCAATGATGTCCGAGTTCTCCGCGCTCTGGCCCTGGCGCTGGGAAATACCTGTGCGATCCAGTCTGACAATATGTTTGTGGGCAATCAGCGGGGAGCATTCCTCCAGAAATTGCGGCGATCTGCCGGAGAAGATGTGTACCTGCAGGGCGCTCTGTATCTTTTGGAAACAGATGCGGCACAGCGCCATGCCCTGTTGGAGAAACTGGCAGAAAGAGAGTGTACGAGAACGGAAGAAGCCCTGTTTGTACTGTCGTTATTTGATGATAGGGAACATGGCTATGAGGTGATGCATACCCAACTCAGTCATCTATTCACACAAAATCGGACACTTTCACTGGTATATGATTTTGGTGTGCTGGAATGGTTCATCCGGTTCTATGAAGAGCAGGCAAAGAAATACCGCGGGAAAGCCGACCTGGTGCTGCGCACGCTGATGAAACTGCCATATATGAATATGAAGCCCGACAGCCGCGAATTTTCGGTTTTGACTAAAGCAGGGTATCGCTGCGATGAAATCATTTTGGCAAACTCTCTCGCTGTATGGGCGGACAGGCTGCCGGACCGGTTGAGTTCCAAGAGCATCACTGCCGAGAAAATCGCAACAGCGTGTGGGCGGATGCTTCTGAATGCTCCAAAGGATCTTTCGGAAGAATTTTACGAGTATCTTGGCTGGCTGTTTCAGTTCTATAACAGCTTTACGGTCAAGTACGAAGGATTTCAGGGACTCTGGGAAGCGGTTCAATATGGTTTGAACCCCACAGCACCGAAAACACTGTTATGGATGAATCAAACGATACAGAAGGATTTTCCGTACCGATTTGATGTGTTTGATCCTCAGTACGATAATCTGGCGAAGGAACTGGAGCGGGATAACTACATGGAGTTGTTTACCCTGCAGATGCTGCATTCCAGACAGACGATCCCTTTGAAACAGTGGCTTTCCAGATATCAGGAACTGACCGGAGCTGACTATGGAGAATATTTCAGAAGTTGGCATACGAACGGTAGGCGGGCATTTGCCTTTCTGGCGGAAAAGAAGGAAATCAATCTATGGGAGTTTTTCAAGCAGCATCGGCAAGATGGTGAAGATGCGCCACAACTGAAACTGCTGCGGGAGTATGCCCTGAGAATTTCAAGTTGGAGGTGTTTCCGGTTTGTAGAGAGGCTACTGGCTGAGTACACTTTTTCCCAACTTCAAACGATATTTGGCAAGCGGTTTTACTTTCACGAATGCTTTGTCAGGAGTGAGGGGTATTACAGCAGAAGGGAATATAAAACATACATCAGCCGTCCATTCCTATCTGCAGAGCAGCATCGACAGCTCTATGACTGGGTGGAGCGTTCAGTTTTCCAGACTGAGCCGGAAAAATATGAGGACTTCGTTTTAAGTGCCTTAAAAGCACCGGAGATCCAACGCCTTTATGATAAAAAAGCGCTGGCAGCGGTGTTGCGGCAGTTTTTGCTCCACAGGGAGTATAACGGCTATGAAATCAACCGGCTGAAGGAAACATTCTATTCCAAGGAAGAGTTGGAGGATGAGCACAGAGCCGAAGCTGAGAGAAAGGAGCAGGAAAAACGACTGGAGCAGGAAAAACGGACCATACAGAAACGGGAAAAGCTGCAGCAACTTTATAACGGCAGCGCCGAATCTCTTGTGAAATTCATAGGGGGATATTATTACAGGGATGAGAAGAAAGAGGTACTGGATATGGCATTTGATAAGTTGGTGGAATGGCCCGCCGGTTGTGTGCAGACAATGGATGCCAAAGATGCACACGCCTTTTTTGAGCTGTGTGGTGAACTGGTAGAGTCTGAACCCCGGCCAAGGCATGAGATTTTGAATATGGTACTGACAATGATCGGAGGTGAAGCAGCATGAGAAATACATTAAAACATCTGACCCTATTGACCAGAATGAAAGATGACGGATTGCTTCCGACGCTTACAGGCAGCTTTTCAGAGGATGCCATAGCGCAGGCATGTGGACAGGTGGAGACACTTCAATTACAGGAACGGCTGCACATCCGAAAGACAAAGCGGATACAGGAAGAACTGGTTCGGGTGCCGGACTTTGCAGCGCTCTATGGTGCGTTGTGCAGGCAGGAGATTGGCGATGAAGAAATTGCTTCAGCCTTAGAGTCGGCAGACGGGTATGGAGAGAGACTGACAGCGTATCCCCAAGAGCAGGTGCTGGCAGTCATGAAATTGGAACTGTTGCCTTCCCTGCGGTTTGAATACCTGAAATACTATTTTCCCTTTGTGATGTATGAAGAAGAGGAGCAGGTCATATTGGATAACCTGCAGACTTTTCCCATTGCGGAGTGGAAGGGACTTTCCATGCTGACGGAGCACCAGCGGGATATGATGCGGCAGCCGTTTCTTGGTTCGTATCTTTTTTGCTGGCATCAAAATGAACGGGAAGCTCTGGAACTGTTGGAACAGAATTGTCCGCTCCAGAGAGTCTGCATCTTGCTTTATCGGTATGGCGTGCGGCTGTTTCTGTCAGTAGAGCGACTGAAAGATCTCCGGTGGATGAAAATGACCGATGTGGGAAAATTCCGCCGGCTGTTGGCTGTATTTGAATATGACGCAGAGGATTTGTCTGCTTTTTTTGGCCTCTGGCTGGACAACCATGCCGGACAATATGACCTCAACTGGTTTATCTCCCAGCCACATCCTTTGAGCAAGGAACAGAGGGAAGAAATTTTATGCAACCAACTGAGTTATCTGAATGCTCTGTATGCCGGCAGGCTCCATCTGGATTTTAATGCTGTCCGGCAATTCCAGTTTTCAATTCTCATTTATGCGGTGGAACATAGAAAAAAGCATTTTTTGGAATTGGTGGATCAGAACAGTGAAGTGTTCCTGTCCTTGGGGCGATACTCTCTATTGTTTGAGCCGGGCTTTTGTGAGCACTGCAACATCAATTCCCTGACGCTGAAGAATTTGAAAGCCAGCGATTCTGTGAACCGCAGCGACAGCTTCTTTACGCTTCTGGAAGAAGGGCAGCAGTACACCTTTGAGGAAATGTATCAGCTTTGGCATCAGAAAGAGGTTTATGTCCGGTTATACACTATGCTGACACCTCTTTCCATAGATCAGCGTTTGCTGACGCTTCGGCAGCTGATAAAACGGGATCTGGTCAGCCAGTATACAGGAGATGCAGAGTTGGAGCAGCTTGGAAAATGTCTGTTGGAAAGGCCGTTTAGCGAATGGTATCGGGGTTCATTTGGACATATCTGTGGGCTGACCCGGCGGATTGCCATGGGGCTGCTGCAACACTATACGCAGCTGCAGGCATTCATACCGGATTTCACTACAGAGTCGGATGCGGTATTTACCCTCAATAATATGACGGCTCTTTTGGAAAGGACGGATTGGAAGCAGGTGCGGAAAGATATTCTGACAACAGATGCAGACTGGCTGGATCTAAAAGAAAAACTGGCATTTTCGGACGATTTTGTGGAGCAGAACCGGGAGACTGTCACGGAATTTTTACTGCAGGGCGGCGCGGCTATGGTACGCGCTCTCTATGGGGAACTGGACGGGCAGGAGCTGGCTGTTGAAGCGTTGCGACGGATCGTACAGGCTGAATTGATGGGCCAGTTCTATAAACTCAAATATTTTGCTGGTGACCTGCAGCGTGAGATTCGCTACCCTGTCAGCGAGATGCAGGAGAGCCTCTGGAAGAAAAATCTTTCGTTGGCGCGAGGTGCATTTTGGGCAGAAGAGGTGGATGATTTTTACCACACTCTGCGGCTTGGTGAACTTCCTCATAGTACCTGCTTGTCTTACCGTACTGGAAGCCAGAGGGAGTGCCTGTTAGCTGCCTTTGACTCTAATAAGAAGATTGTCCTTGTGAAAAAGGATGAAGCGGTGGTGGCTCGTGCCTGTCTCCGCTTGACAAAAGGTGCATTTCAAAAACCGCCTGCCGTCGATTTTTCTTTTGCTGATCTGTCGCAGGAGAACATGGATATCGGAAAGCCTGTTACCAGTGAGAAGCCTGTGCTGTTCCTGGAGAGTATCTATACTTTCGGACTCAATGATATTGAAAAAGAGGAAGTAATGAAACTGGCAGTTTCCCTAACGACACAGAAAGCGGCAGAGCTGGGTGTTGTGGCAGTACTTGCAAGACGGTATCTGGGCTGCTATGAACGGGATGAGTATGTGCTTGCACCGTTCTATGTGTACATCTCAAAATCCAAAAACGGATGGCAGTATCTGGACTCTCTGGGAGGAGCAGCATATACCTCAGCAAAAGAGGAGTATGTAGAGCATCCATTCCTGGTCATACAGACTGCCATGCATCATGCAGGAGCACATAACAGAAACGAGGTGGATTATGAATAATAGGACAATGGCAACAGTTTATGTGGATCGGGATAGTATTTCCCTCAAGACCCGTTCCAGAAGTGGCTGTTCGCCGCAGTACTTTATTATTTTGAAAAAGGAATTGCAGCGGCTGGAGGAGAAAAAGTATTTGATCACCAAAGATATCCATTCCTATGCAGAACTGCGGCTGTGTGATGCCGTAGGCGGTGCCAAAGTGCTAGAGTTTTCCTTCACATGGCTGAAGGATGCTGGCAGAGACAGCGTTTCCGGTTATACCGAGCGAATAAGACTGCCTTATGAGCCGTTCCGTTCATATGCGGCAGGTGAGGGAGAAACCGTTGATAGAACACGGTGGCGGCTGTTGTCCATTCCGGAACAGAACAGACCAACGCTGGAGTTTCACAGCCGGAAAAATCTCAAGGCTGTAGTGGAGAATCCTATCCTGCGGCACAAACTGGGGAAATTTCTGGATCAGCATTTTAACTGGTACAACTACGAACGCATCGTCCTGACAGATGATTACTTGCCTTACAGCTTCTTTTTTGAGGGCTACATGGTACAGGGCACAAAGACCTGTGGCGGAGTAATCCTGCATGGTGAAGAGAACATCCAAACGGCGAAATACGGGATACATACATAAAAACCTGTAGGAAGATTTTATACATAGTTAACACCGCCGCAATCGTATAGTTTGCGGCGGTGTTCTTGTTGTCCAACATGACATTGAAACTATTGTATGTATTCATATTTTTATTCTTGTGCTGAAAAGTAGGCTATCCTATAATTAAAAAGAAAAATATCTGATTAGGACATTTCTGTAACATTTTGTGTTTATCCTATCAGTATAGTTGAAAAATAAGGAAGGAAGTGAATGTCTTGAAGAAGATTCTAATTGTAGAGGACGATCAGCTTTTGAATCGGACATTGGCATACAATCTGACCTCTGATGGATATGAGGTCATTTCTGTTTTTAATTTTGACAGCGCGGTAAGAAAGCTGCGGGAAAATGAATTTGATGTGGCACTGTTGGATATTAACCTGCCCGATGGCAGCGGACTGGATCTGTGTGAAGAAATCCGGAATCGCGGTCAGCATACCTATATCATCTTTATCACAGCCAATGATAAGGAGAGCGATATGCTCAAGGGATATGAAGTCGGCGGCGCGGATTATGTGACTAAGCCCTTTTCTGTGACAGTGCTTTGTAAAAAAGTGGCGGCGGTTTTTGCAAATCTGGAGCTGCGGACACCTCGGCATGATCTGTTTGACGATGGCTTTCTGAAAATCGACTTCTCCGAACAAAGTGCGTCCCTTGCCGGAGAATCCCTGGACTTTACACCGAAGGAATACCGCACCCTGTTCCTGTTCGTAAAGAACCCCCGGATTATTCTGACCAAGCGGCAGATTTTAGAGAAGCTGTGGGACATTGATGGAGACTTTGTGGATGAGCATACTCTAACGACGATCATCAGCCGTATCCGCAAAAAAATCGAAACAGATGAGCGGAAATATATTAAGACAGCTTATGGAATGGGATACCAGTGGATCGGCGGTGAGCCACGATGAAGCTGCAAAATTTATCTGTCAGGGTATTTTTGAGAAAAATTGTGGCGGGGACTCTGCTCACTGCCGCTTTGCTGCTGTTGATTTTTTTCCTGTTGACGAAAGATGTGCGTGTTGTCATCTGCGGCATTATTTTGACAGCTGCATTTTACATTTGGGGCATGGTTTTTCTGCACTATTTTCAAAAGAAACTTTCTCTGTTCACCGATGGTTTGTGCCAGACATTGGATCACATGATGGACAGTACAGACCGGCCCCAGGTAGACTATGAAGCGGAAACACTGCTGTCTCGGATTAGCCATCGTCTGGAACGGCTCTATAATGTGATGCAGAAAACCAGACATACGGCAGAGGGAGAAAAGGAAGAACTGCAATCCCTAGTATCAGATATTTCCCACCAGACCAAAACCCCCATCGCAAATTTGAAGCTGATCAACGATACCATGCTGACACGGCCATTGACAGAAGAAAAGCGCAAGGAGTTTTTGCAGGCCACAGGCACGCAGCTGGATAAATTGGATTTTCTCATTCAGGGAATGGTGAAAACCTCCCGTTTGGAAACGGGTGTCATTACGCTGGAGAAACAGGATGCTGTGATCGGGGATACGCTGGTGAGCGCCATCAATGGTGTTTTGGCTCCGATGGAACAAAAAGAGATCAGCCTGTCGGTGGACTGCCCATCTGATTTGACAATATCCCATGACAGCCGCTGGACTTCCGAAGCATTGTTTAACATTCTGGATAATGCGGTAAAGTACACCTCTGCTGGTGGCAGCATTCAGGTGAGGGTACGGGATTGGGAGATGTATTTGAGGATAGATGTGACGGATACAGGCAGAGGCATCCCGGAGCATTCTCAGGGCACGATCTTCAAACGCTTCTATCGGGATGAAGCGGTGCATGATATAGATGGGGTCGGAATCGGCTTATACCTTGCCCGAGAGATCATTACCATGCAGGGGGGCTATATTACCGTCGAGTCTAAAGTTGGGGAAGGATCAACTTTTTCCGTGTTCCTGCCCATAAAATAATTCTGAGGCAGTCTGTTTTGGCAGGCTGCCTTTTTTGAAAAATTTTTAGAGGACAATGGATTTTAGGACAATTCTGCAACATTTGGGATTTATGCTGACAGCAACATCATGAATTTGGAGGTGGCCTTATGGAAATCACAAAGACATTACTCATCAATGCAGCTTGCTTGCTGATCCCGCCGGTTGTTGTTGTGCTGCTGCTCCGGCACTTCTTTCCAAGAAAAATTAGATGGTCGGCTGGTGTGGTGGCTCTGGTAGATCTGGTGATCTTCTGGACAGATATTTTTTATTATGAGAGCGTTTGGCTGACGCTGTTTTTTGTTGTAATTCAGTTAGCAATGGTTTTGCTTATATCTATCCGGCTTTATAAAAAAGACACACGAAAATGAATTGTCCTAAAATTGAAGCAATTCATTATGGATTTTCATACCCTTTAGGACAATTCTGCAACATTTGCCCTTTACCCTATACTCAACAAATTAAGAAAGGCAGGTAACTGTTATGAAAATTTTGCAGACAACTGATCTTAAAAAATACTACGGCACAGAGCCGAACATTACCCGCGCCCTGGATGGCGTGAACTTTTCTGTGGAGGAGGGCGAATTTGTGGCGGTGGTCGGCACTTCCGGCTCCGGTAAGTCCACCCTGCTTCACATGATGGGCGGTCTGGACACACCCACCTCCGGCAGCGTGATGGTGCGGGATAAGGAGCTGGCGAAGATGAACGACGAGCAGCTTACCATATTCCGTCGCCGCAATATCGGCTTTATTTTCCAGAACTACAATCTGGTGCCAATCCTAAATGTGTATGAAAACATCGTCCTGCCGGTGGAGCTGGATGGGGATACGGTGGATCAGAAATTCATGGCGGATGTGGTGTCCATGCTGGGACTGGAGGATAAGCTGAAGAATATGCCAAACAACCTCTCCGGTGGACAGCAGCAGCGTGTGGCAATCGCCCGCGCGCTGGTGTCAAAGCCCGCTATCGTCCTTGCCGATGAACCCACCGGAAACCTGGACAGCAGGACCAGCGCCGATGTGCTGGGGCTTTTGCAGAGAACAAGCCGTGAATTTAACCAGACGCTGGTGATGATCACACATAATGATGCCATTGCCCAGCTTGCAGACCGTATTGTACGGATCGAGGATGGCAAAATCGTTGGATAAAGGAGGTGGCAGACATGACATTGCCTTTTGAAAATGACACAGGGCCGGTTATTAAAAGACTGGCGGCAAGGAGTATTCAGACAGACAAGCGGCGCAACCTGTTTGTGATCGTAACGATCGCTCTGGCGGCTGCTTTGATGGCGGCGATTTTCTGCGCAGGAGCGGGAAATGACAGAAAACTGGAGGCGGATCTCCGGGGACAGTATCAGGCGGTTGTGGTGAATTGTGACCGTGATACGATTGAAAGACTGAAAGACTGCCCGGAAGTGGAACGCTGGGGTCTTTCCCAGAATTACGGTTCCGCCCGCTATGGTGACAGCGTTCTGACTGTGGAGTATGCGGATGCCAACTGGATGGAATTGGGGAAGAAACCTTCCTTTACCGGGACGCTTCCGCAGGCTGCCAATGAAATTCTGGTAGAACGGGCATTTCTTGATTATTTTGAAATCCCCGCAGAAGTCGGGCAGACCATAGAAGTGAATCTTGGAAACGGAAAGCAGACCTATACCGTCAGCGGTATCATGGATGTGGAGAATGACTCCCGTATGTTCCAGCTTTATGTATCTGAAGCATTTGTGGAGGAGATGGCGCAGGGAGAGCCGCTGTTTGAATTTCGGCTTCGTTATACCGGTGCTGATGATATGGAGCTGGAGCAGCTCAAGGCGGGTATTGCAGCATTCCTTTCTGCCAACGATGTCTCAGAGGATCAGATTTTTTACAGTTCCAACTATTTCGATATGCAGGGCTTTAAGTCCGGCGTGATGAAATATTACATTCCCGTGGCAATCCTTTTGCTGGTTGCCTGTGCCGTGGTCATTTACAGTATCTTTTTCATTTCCGTAAAGGGCAAAATGCGGGAATATGGACGCCTGAAAGTGATCGGCACAACACCAAAACAGATCCGGCGGATCGTGCGGCGGGAGGGATTGCTGTTATCTCTTTGCGGTATCCCGCTGGGGCTTTTGGTTGGAGGGGCTATCGGGTTTGCTATTTTCCCGGCACATTGGAGCTGGATGGGCAATCTGCCCTATCTGGCTGCGACCGCAGCAGCCTGCGCCCTGACGGTATTTCTGTCCATTCATGCGCCTGTCCGCATGGCGGCGAGGGTATCCCCCATCGAAGCGGTCCGCTCCAGTGGTTATGAAACGGCAACAGACCGGAAGGATCAGAAAAACCACCGCATTACGCCGTTCTCTATGGCACAGATGAACTTTAGGCGGAGCAGGAAAAAGACGGTCATCACCCTGGTATCTCTCGGGTTGACGGGTGTGTTTTTGGTAACAGCCGCTACGGTACTTAACTCCATCAGCCCCGAAAAGATGGCGATAGAAGCCATGGGAGATCACTGTAACTATGAGGTCAGCTGGATGGATTCGGGAGGCGCGGAAGGCTTGCCTGCCATCGCGCGGGAAAATCCACTGACAGAAGAACTTCGTCAGGAGCTTCTTGCCATAGATGGTGTGGAATCTATCACCAGCCATGAAGTAACATCCGCAACGGTGAAATTCCCCCAGGAAAGTGTTGCGTTAAAGTTCCCTGTATTTGACAGAGAGCAGATGGAACAATGGCTGCCAGAGGAAAATCTGGAACAAGGCAGCGCAGATTATGAGGAGCTTGCCGCAAACAACGGTGTGGTCGTGACTGATTCGGAAGATCATCTTTTAAGTATGTTTTATGGCTATACGCCTGCTGTTGGGGATGTGCTGACCTTTGAATCCATGGACGGTAAGGCCATAGAAGTAACGGTCATGGGGATTGCGAAACCGTCAGTGACATCGGGCACCGGCGCATGGGGCCTGTTTACCCTTACAGAAGAACTGGCCGATCAGCTCTACCCGGACATTGAGAACAGAGAGGCTGTTTGGAATGTCCATACATCGGAGGACTCGGATGCGCTCAGGGCGTCTATTTTCAGCCTGCTGGAAAATCCGGTGCTGACGGTCTTTTCCAGAGCAGACCATGCGGCATCCCTGGAATCGCAGCTAAAGATGATGACCCGCGGTGTTTATCTGCTGCTGGCATTCCTGTTTGTGTTCTCCATGGTAAATCTGGTCAACACCCTGATGACCAATCTGCTGGCAAGGCAGCAGGAGCTTGGGATTTTGCAGTCTGTGGGAATGACCGGAAAGCAGGTTTCCCGTATGCTGATCGCAGAATGCCTGTGGTACGCAGGGGTTACGGTATTTTTGTCGGTTGGCATTGGCGGAATCCTGGGCTGGATTTTTGACTATGTGATCAGCAGCTTTAATATTTTTGGGGAACTGTCCTATCAATTCCCTTTGATGGAAACGGTTGTTTTTGTTCTGGCACTTTTGGTCGTGACCGGAATCTTCTCTTTGGTTGCTGTCCGTTACTCTAAACGGCTTTCCCTTGTAGAGCGGATCAAGACCATGGACTAACCAGAGGCGG
>NZ_QUIK01000010.1:2576-114768 GCF_003480105.1 Clostridium sp. AM42-4 | reverse complement strand
GGCGGCTTCCGATGTGAAGCCGCCGCTTTGCTGACAGCAGAAATATAAGACTTAAAGGAGATGATCAAAATGACAGTACCATTTGAAAATGATACAGGAAATATTGTCAGGAAACTGGCAAGAAAGAGTTTGAAAAGCGAAAAACGCCGGAATTTGATGGTGGTGATCGCCGTTGCGCTGGCATCCTGTCTGATCTGTTTTTCGATTGTGATGGCTTTGTCTACCCGGCAGATAGAGAAAAATCATGTGGAGGATACCTATGAGGCGGTCTATACCAGAATTACCGAAGAAGATGTGTCCACCCTGAAGGGGCTGGATGACTTCTCAAGGGTAGGAGAGTATTACATGCTGGCTGTGGAACCTACGGAGCAGGGATACAATGCCTCCTATATTTATTGTGATGAGGAAACGATGTATATTGCCCGTGACCAGATGAAGCTGCTGGAAGGCCGACTGCCCCAAAAGGAGGATGAGGTGGTGGTGAGCCGTTATTTCCTTTCCAACTATGGTGCAGACGCCGGGATTGGCGAAAAGGTTATGCTAAGCAGCGAGAGCTTTCACGGAGAATACACGGTGACTGGCATTATGGAAGGCTATAAGGAAAAAGAGGTAAATGGATCTTCCATCCTTCTTTCCAAAGAAGCCCTGAAAGGATGGAGCGGCTATGACCCCGCTGATTATCGTGCCTATGTGCATTTTAAGAATGAGCAGCAAATGGATGAAACAGAGCTGACTGCCCGCAGCCGGGAGATTGCCAAGGAATATCAGCTGGAAATGCCGATCATGAACCTCAGCTATATGAAGTTCTATAAGCAGCCTGTGAATGTCAGTATGCTGGCGCTGGTTGCCGGAATTGCAGTTCTGGTCATCATCGGAGGGTATGTTGTGATACAAAGTATCTTCCGAATTTCTATCAATGACAAAATCCAAAGTTATGGACAACTGCGGACTATCGGAACAACGCCAAAACAGATCCGCCGTATTGTCAAAAAAGAAGGCCGTTTCTTAGGATGGGCTGGCATTGGTATCGGTATTTTGCTGGGATGTGCAGCCGGGTTTGCGCTGTTTCCCCGTGGGTTTCATCTGCCATTTTATGTTGCTGCGATTGTTTTGACTGCACTGCTTGGCTGGTTTATGGTATCCATTGCGATCCGCAGACCGGTAAAGATTGCCGCCGGTATCTCCCCGATTGAAGCAGTCCGCTTTACCGGCAATCAGAGCGGAAAGACCCACACACATAAGAAGAATATGCGGTTAAATCCCCTCTCCATGGGAATTGCAAATTTCAGGCGTGACCGCAAAAAGACGATCAGTATCGTGGCTTCCCTGAGTCTGGGCGGGGTGATCCTTTTGGTGACAGCTTCTATTCTTTTGGTTCGTTCGCCGGAGCGGATCGCAAGACA
The DNA here is from genome assembly GCF_003480105.1 of Clostridium sp. AM42-4. Classification (NCBI taxonomy): domain Bacteria; kingdom Bacillati; phylum Bacillota; class Clostridia; order Eubacteriales; family Clostridiaceae; genus Clostridium; species Clostridium sp. AM42-4. The sequence goes on along the minus strand of NZ_QUIK01000010.1, from coordinate 113,365 downwards.
GTATTTCCCGGATGGGGATTATAAAATCTATATCCATTCTGAAAAAACAGAATATGAGGTAATGTCAAAAGGAAATCCTTTGAATGAAGCGCTTCGGCAGGAAGTGCTGGCCGTAGACGGCGTAACAGATGTGATAGAGAATCGTCAGGCGGTTCATGTGCGGTTTGAAAATGAGGAGAGTTCTTCCGGTGGAATGTGTGATCTGTTGAGTGACCGAAACAGGGATCAGATGGAAGCGGCGCTTGTGTCCGGAACTTTACCTCAAGATTCCCATAGTATTGCACTCGATATGGAATATGCAGAAGATATGATCGGTGTAGATGTGGGGTCAGTTATAAAACTTACCATAGGGGATCAAGAGATTCCTGTCACTGTTTCCGGTCTGTTCATAAACGATGGGCTTAAAAATGGTCATGGTCCTCTGGCATTGGACAGCACCTGCATGGTTGCAACCGAAGAGCTGTTTCAGGAAGCAATGCCTATGATTGATTGTTTTGATTATTCCTGGAGCATTGTCAGCGATCCCCAAAAGGCGGAGCAGATTGAAAACAGTCTGAGTGCGATCATTTCTTCCAATCCGGATCTTGACTTGGATACCATTGGGATACATAAGGATTATGAGGAAATGGAAAACCGGGTCGTTTTTGGAGGGTTTCAGGCGCTGTCCTGGCTGGTATTTCTCTTTGGCGTGGTTAATCTCATCAACACCACCCTCTCCAATCAGATGTCCAGAAAGAGGGAAAACAGCGTCTTTCGTGCCATCGGTCTGACCAGAAAACAGCTCTGTCAAATGACCATCTATGAGGGAATTTGCTATGCGTTTTCTGCTGCGTTGGCAACCCTGGCAGTCGGCCTCCCGATTGCAGTGATATTTGCCCGAAAATTCAGCGAAATGACTTTCCATGTAGCAATGCCATATTCCTTCCCCTTCCTGCAAATGGGGCTGTTCGTTCTGGTACTGTTTGGCCTGGAGGTGATTCTGTCCTTCTGGACAATGCGCAGGCAGAAAAATCAATCGCTTGTGGAAGAAATGCGAGCGATGGAATAAGCATATAGGATCGGCGGGGCGGCGTGTGCTGCCCCGCTTTTTAAGTTTGCTGTTATATTTTGGATCGTTATTGACTTCTATTACGGTTAGTGATATATTTATTACAGTAACCGTAATAAGGAGGCAGGTGTTATGCGAGACAATGCGAAAGGCGGTGCGCTCACAGAGGTGACATTCTTTATTTTGCTCTCCCTTTATACCCCGAAACATGGATATGCTGTTATGCAATTTATTGAAGACAATACAAAAGGGCGGCTCACGCTGGGGGCAGGTACTTTATATGGTGCGTTGAACTCGTTGCAGGAAAAAGGCTGGATTGCACCTTTTGGAGATAGTGCGGGACGGAAAAAAGAATATCTCATTACAACGCAAGGAAAAGAAATTGCAGAAAAGGAGCTGATAAGGCTCAATGAACTTGTAGGCGTGGCTAATGGAATTATTGGAGGTGCGGTATGAGCAAAAAGTATTATCGTTTCTTTGGCGGTTTGTTGACTGCCCAGGAACATTGGCTGAATAAAATGTCTGAAAAGGGCTATCGTCTGATTCGGGCGGAAAAAATGTTGTATGAATTTGAGGAGTGTAAACCGGATCAGGTAAAATACTGCGTGGAGTTTATCGGGCAAAAATCGAAGGCCAACGCATCCGATTATCATGAGTTTTTAGAGGGGATGGGTTACAAAGTATTTTATAAAAACATCAACCTGAACTACTCTGTTGGTAAAGTACGCCTACGGCCATGGGCTGAAAAAGGCGGACGCATAGCAACAAATGCCACCACCTTTAATCGGGAACTGTTGATCGTAGAAAAAGATAATGACGGTAAGCCGTTTGAACTTCATACTTCTTATGAGGACAAGGAAAACTATTACAGAAATCTGCGTAATCCGTGGTTGCTGATATTGCTCATGTTCGCAATATTTGCGGTTGCAAAATGTTCGGTAGTTTTTGGTGTGCTTGCCCTGGTTTCTCTGATTCCTGTTCTCGTATATCAAACCCAGGTTATGCAGAACAAACGCGAAGGTAAGACAAAAGAATGGTGAGGTGTTTATATCATGAATGAACGAGAAAAAACAATCCGATTATGGTTTGATATGTGGCTCAATCAGCAGGATATGGGGATTGATGATATTTTTACAGAAGATGTGATCTATACAGAAAGCTGGAGTCCCCAGTATAACAACCGAAAAACAGTAAAGCATTGGTTTCAGGAATGGAATACCCGTGGCAAGGTGGTTATTTGGGAAATCAAGCAATTTTTTCATAAGGAAGATCAAACGATTGTGGAGTGGTATTTCAAAAATGAAATGAACAATGGAAGTATAGAGGAATTTGATGGAATATCGCTGGTTGAATGGACAGAGGATAATAAAATAAAGGCATTAAAAGAATTTGGGTGTAATCGCAATACCTATAATCCATACCAGGAAGGCGATACCCCTCAATTCAAAGCAGAAAAAGCGAATTGGTTTTGAATTGAGTGCTTATGGAGGTAAAATATAATGTATCGGACAGAATTAGTAGAAGGAATTACCGTGGAAAATGTAACAGAGAAAATCAATGCAAAAATAGAAGAAATGGAAAAGGAAAGCTATCGACTTGTTACGATGTCTTTTTGGGGAACCGAAAGAGCTGTACTGGTTTTCAAAAAAGGGTTAAAGGGTAGTTTGCTTTAACACATAGTTTGCTTTTGAACTGTCGTCTATGGTGCGTTGACAGACTGGTAATCTCGACTATTCGTTAAAGGACTTTATTGTGGACTGTTCGAGCAAGCCATTGGGCTTTGAGGTGACAAATATGAAAGTATTGGTTAGTGCCTGTATTATGGGAGAGAACTGTAAATATAATGGGAAAAACAACAAAAATTCAGCAGCTATCCATTTTTTAAAAGATAAAGAAGTGATTTCTATCTGCCCGGAAGTATTAGCAGGAATGGAAACTCCCAGACCCTGCGCAGAAATTGTGAATGGGAGAGTAGTTGATGAAAACGGAAATGATGTTAGTTTAGAATATAATAAGGCAGTGGCAGTTGCATTATCGAAAATTCAGAATGAAGAGATTGATTTAGTTATATTACAATCCAGAAGCCCTACCTGTGGTGTTAATCAGATATATGATGGTAGCTTCACTGGAAAGTTAGTTTCTGGAATGGGTTTGTTTGCAAAGGCATTAAAACAAAAAGGATATCATGTCATTGATGTTGAAGAAATATAAGTTTACCATTTTTCATTTGTTGAGGGATAAGGTTCCTAACGCATTAAGGCTGCATTTTTATATTCGCCTGATGCAAATGTCAATGGGAGCATGAGCGACTATATCATAGAATATTATTTTTTTCACGGAGGCTGATATGAAAGAAAAAATATTGATAATAGAAGATGATCCGTTGATACGGAATGAATTGAAAACGCTGCTGCAAAGCAATGGCTATGAAGCGGCGGCTCCGGAAGATTTTTCTGATGTGATTGATCGGATCAAAGCCGAACAGCCACACTTGATTTTACTGGACATCAAGCTACCGGGAACCAGTGGCTTTTCTCTCTGCACCGAGGTTCGCACATTTTCCGAGGTGCCGATTATTTTTGTGACAAGCTGCAACACGGATATGGACGAACTAAATAGCATCATGCTGGGTGGGGACGCTTTTATCACGAAGCCCTATAACACAGCGATCCTGCTTGCAAAAATCGCTTCCCTGCTGAAGAAAGCCTATCCCGCACAGCAACGGGAGCAGATCGTCTATGGAGATGCGGTGCTGCATCTGGAATCCAGTAGTTTGGACTATAATGGACAGAGCGTAGAACTTACCAAAAACGAATTGAAGATTCTCTATTACCTTTTCAAGAACGGAGGAAAAATCTGTTCTCGTGGAGATATGATTGAGTATTTGTGGGACAATCAGTTATATGTGGATGACAATGCTTTGAGCGTCAATATCAACCGCATCCGGGAAAAACTTGCGGGCATCGGCCTGACGGATTTTATCAAGACAAAGCACCGACAGGGGTACACGATATGAACAGCAGACGATATTGGAAAAACAGGCTGCCGTTTCTGCTGACGAACCTTGTTTGTATGGCTGCGCTCACTGTATTTCTGCTGGTGTGCGGCAATTCGGTTTCCGCAGTAGTATTGATCCTGATCGTATGGGCATTGATTTTGCTGACGGGACTTGTCCTCACTTACTGGAAACGAAAGCGGCAGATGCAAAAACTTCTGGATATGGCGGAGCAGCTCTCCGAGAGATACCTCATTTCCGAAGTGATGGAACTGCCGGAACAGGCCGAGGATCAGGTTTACTATCAGCTTTTGAAAATGGCTGGAAAATCCATGTTGGAGCAGATCGGGGAGGTCGAGCGGGAACGCCTGGAGTACAAGGAATACATTGAACAATGGATTCACGAAATCAAAACGCCCATTACTGCCATGAAACTTCTATGTGAAAACCATCGGATGGACTGGACAAAAGAACTTCTGCTGGAACTGGAAAAGACAAATCGCTTTACCGAACAGGCTCTTTATTATGCCCGCAGTGAGCATACAGAGAAAGATTATTCTGTCCGGGAAATGGCACTGTCCCAAGTGGTGCATCAGGCGATTGCAGATAATAAATATCTGCTGCTCCAAAGTGGTATGCGTCTGGAAGTGGAGGAAATGCAGGACACGGTTTATTCAGATGAAAAGTGGGTGCGCTTTATTCTGAACCAACTGATTGCCAATGCGGTCAAGTATCGTACGGAACAGCCGGTTCTCCGCATTTCTACTCATAAACGGCAGGATCAGGTTGTTCTTGTCGTGGAGGACAATGGAATCGGGATTGCTGCGTCCGATCTGCCCCGTATCTTTGAAAAGGGATTTACCGGTCAGAATGGTCGTATGGTCCAGCAGTCCACAGGCATTGGCCTGTACCTATGCAAACGGCTTTGTGAAAAGCTGGGCATTGGCATTACGGCGGAGTCGTCGGAACATGGCACAGCAATTTCCCTTTCTTTTCATATTAACTGTTTGATTCATGAAGTGCAGAGCTGAGAACCGTTCTGCACTTCTTACATTTTTGTTAGAACTTTGTAAGAAAACTTGATACAAACGAAGCCGCTCTTATTTTACAATAGAGATCAGAGGTGATAACAATGAAAGAAATTTTGAAACTGGATCATATCCAAAAATATTATGGCAATAGTGGGAATGTTACAAAAGCAATTCAGGACATCAGCTTTTCCGTTCAGGAGGGGGAATTTGTAGGAATCATGGGAGCATCCGGTTCCGGCAAGACCACCCTGCTCAACTGTATTTCCACCATTGATACCGTCAGTGCGGGACATATCTATCTGGATGGGACCGATGTGACGGAAATCAATGAAAAACAGATTGCCCGGTTTCGCCGGGAAAATCTTGGATTTGTGTTCCAGGATTTTAACCTGCTGGACACGCTGACCATTTCGGAAAACATAGCCCTGGCGCTGACCATCAACAAGGTTCCAGCAGGCGAGATCGATGGACGGGTGCGGGAAATGGCCGGAAAGCTGAATATCATGGATATTCTGGATAAGTACCCATATCAGGTGTCCGGCGGCCAGAAGCAGCGGTGCGCCTGTGCCAGAGCCATTATCAACCAGCCTAAGCTGATTTTGGCGGACGAACCCACCGGCGCGTTAGATAGTCATTCGTCCCAGATGCTGCTTTCTACGATTCAGAGTATCAACGAAGATCTCGGAGCCACGATCCTGATGGTGACACACGACGCTTTCTCGGCAAGCTACGCCAATCGCATTCTCTTTTTGAGGGATGGCGCGATCTTCACGGAAATCCGTAAGGGTGGTGATTCCCGCAGGACTTTCTTTGAAAAAATCCTGGATGTCCTCACCATGATGGGAGGGGGCATGAGCGATGTACGCTAAACTCATTTTCAAAAATGCAAAGCGGTCTGTGAAGGACTGTTTGATTTATATTGTGACCATGACACTCTGTGTCACCCTGTTCTATGCGTTTTTGTCTATCAGCAGCACCCATTATCATCCGACCATTGGTGCGGAATATAATATTTCCCTGCTGGCTGGAGGTATGAAACTGGCAATTTGCGGGATTAGTCTGCTTTTGTTGTTCCTGATCCACTATGTCAATCGTTTCATGCTGAGAAAAAAACAATCGGAGTTTGCAGTTGAGGCAACCCTGGGAATGGAGCAAAAAACCATAGGACTGCTCTTTTTTGGAGAGACTTTTTTCCTGCTCATATTCTCTGTATCGGTGGGAATCCTTCTGGGGATGATCGTTTCTCAGGTCATTACGGCTATGCTGCTTGCTTCTTTTGGGGAACCCTACGCTTTTTCTTGGTCTTTTTTTCCAGATACCGTGCTACTGACCGTGGGCTTCTTTGTTATTTGCCAGATTCTGGTTGGAGTCGGGAATGTCAGAATTCTCAACAAAAGCAGGATTATTGAGCTTATGACGGCAAACCGTCAGAATGAAAAACCGCTTCATAAAAGCAGATGGATGCCGATGATCTGTATTTTCTATGGCATTATGCTGCTGTGGATGCTGGAGGTAGGTGCTGTAAAATATCATTTTTACTTCGATCCCAGACATCCGCTTCCTGTAAAGCTCATGTATTGGGGGAATGTCCTATTCCCTGCACTGACGCTGCTTTGGGCAATCGCAGGTGCTGTTTTACACAGAAAAATAGGATTTTCCCGATATCTTTGCGGGCTTCTGGCTGGTGCTGTATTGACCGCTATCCCGATTTTTTCCATCGCAGAACTGGAAAAAGCCTACTTCCTTGGATTTGACGCCCCAACTCTGAATCAATATTTGCTGTTTGGGGTTGCGGATATTTTGTTTATCATTTCCGCAGTCATTTATTTATCGAATGCGGCGCTCCTATACTGGAAGGAGTCTAAAGTGTCCTGCAAATATCACAATACGAGTTTATTTCTGTTTGGACAGCTTTCCTCTAAGCTGGCTACCAATACGAAAACGATGACGATAATTTGTGTGACCCTGACTTTTTCTATCTGCTTGTTTGTCATTGCGCCAGTTTTGACAGGATGGAGTCTGGGCTATTTGGATAGTCGGGCAGTCTATGATATTCAAATTTCAAGCCGCTACAACGATGTTTATGAAGTGGAAAATCTTCCGGATACAGACTATGGGGAAATTACTGCGTTCATAGAACAAAACAACATAGCGATAAAGGACGATTTGACTTTTTCGGAATATCTTCCCCAAAAAAGCGACTTTCACCAGCGGGTAAAGTACGATTTTCCTCCCTTGGCAATTGCACTGAAGGATTATAACGCTGTTCGGAAAATGTTGGGATATGAACCTATTATCTTACAAACGGATGAATTTGCTACCCACTGGCATCGTGCGGCAGAGGACAAGGATATTGAAAACTACATCGCTGAGCATACCTTACTGGAAACTGACGCAGGCACCCTGAAACTCAGTGAGAACGCCGTGTTTCAGGAGCCTGTGGGGGAATCCATCTATAATCTTTATACAGATGTGGTGTATATCATACCTGACGAGATAGCGCAAGTCTTGCTTCCGGTACAGAGCAACCGATTTGTGATGACCCAATATCCGCTTCCCTTCAAAACGGCAGAAATGCTGGAACAGCTTCTTGGGCGTTCTTATCCAGAAGATCCTGATAAAGACAATCTGGCAGGATACAGTACAACTGTCCATACTACGGAAGTGAACCGTATAATCGCCCTTAACTTTATCCTAAAAGCGTCCTTGATCTATGGTGCAATTGTGCTGATGGTGATGTGTCTTACCGTGCTGGCTCTTCAGCAGCTCCTAGATGCAGAAAAAAACAACTACAGATTTTCGGTTCTGCGAAAAATGGGAGTGGAAGAGAAGGACCTGCATACTTTGGTTCTAAAACAGCTTGGTGTTTGGTTTGGGATGCCGATCACAGCGGCAATCGTTGTAGCAATTATTGTGATTGGCTATTTTCTTCAAAATGTTTCTGCTGAAATCTCAGCTTATATTGGCTACGGAGCCTTGATGCGGCAAATAGGTATCATTGTCGGGATTTTCGCTTTGCTGCTGAGTTGCTATTTTCTCAGTACATGGCTGCTGTTCCAGCGTTCGATTCGCAGCAACTCCGATAGCGTAAGGTGATGGGAGGAAGATATGTACTGGAAGTTAGCAATTCAAAATATCCGCAGAAGCCTGCGGGATTATATCATTTACTTGGTGACGCTTACCTTGACTGCGGCATTGATGTACTCATTTTTGGCATTGGGCTTTTCATCAGATGTTCTTGCTATGGCAGAAAATATGTCGATGCTGACTACTGGAATTTTGCTTATGTCAGCTCTGGTTGCTTTTATGTCCTCGTTTGTAATCGGTTATGCGATCCGCTTTATGCTGGGACGACGGAAAAAGGAGTTTGCAACCTACGAACTGATTGGCATGGAAGCAAAGACAGTACGGAATTTGTTCCTTGCTGAAAACAGTATCATCGGTACAGGGGCCTTTCTGCTTGGTTCTTTGGTTGGTACAGGACTTTCCGGTTTGCTGAATCAGGTAGTAAAAAATATCTTTGAGGTGCCGCATACCTATCAGGTTTCCTTTTCTCTCCGGGCCTGGGCAGTAACATTTTTGTTTTTTGCCTTGATGTATGGTTTTGGGATGCTCCGAGCAGCAAAGATTATCCGGCATCAGAAAGTAATCGATTTGCTGTATGATAACCGCAAGAATGAAGAATACCGTTTCAAATCATTCCGCCATAGTCTTTTGGTAGTATTGCTTTCAATAGCCGCAATGGTTGCAGGCGTGATTTTGCTTGGGCGGATGCTTCAGACACAAACCAATGAAGCATTTTTGTACCTTGGCGGAGCCTGCCTGCTCATTCTGGTGGGTGTTTACGAGCTGCATCGCCAGATTCCGCTTTTGCTGCACCGATTTGCAAAACAAAATCTGCGCCATAAGTACAAAGAAGAAAATCTGTTCTTCCTGGGGCAGATTGGGCGGCGCATCCATTCTGCTGGCCGGACAATGGCTGTGGTGGCGATTCTTTTAACCATATCCCTGACAACCATGTTTGTGGGGCTTACAATGGGAGCAGGCTACAAAGCCAACATGAAAGCCTATTATCCCTATGATGCAGGCGTGGCGATTGATGCACCTTTGGAAAAATCCAGCATGGATTCCATCGTTTCCTTTACAGAGGAGCATTGTGGAGTCGAGGATTCTGTGAGCTATTATCTGTATGCGGTTCCTGAAAAACCGATCGAAGCCTTGTCCTTGTCCGACTATAACCACCTGCGTGAGATTTTGGGGCTTTCTCCTGTTTCCATGAGCGACAACGAGTTTTTGGTTCATTGTGATACATGGAACTATATGGACGGAATCCGGCAGGGCTTGAAGCAGCAGCCGGAGATCACATTAAATGGTCGAACCTTGACTATTGCAGAGACACCAATCCTGACGGAGCCGATGGAGCAGTATCAAATGGCCGGAACGAAGGGATATGTACTTGTTCTGCCGGATGAAGCAGCTTCACAATTAGTCGGAGAAAAATCCGTCTGGCAATGAAACTGGAAGATGGCGGATACCCGGAATTGAAAAGCGACTTGAAGCAATTCCTGAACAGTGGGAAATGGCAGCTGGAATTGCAGTCCGGTCAACAGCTCCCGGAAAAAGTAACGATGGGTGTTACAGTAAAGGCGTGGGGCGTTGCCAATTCGCTGACGGGATTTACAGCTATTTCGTTCTGCGGATTGTATTTAAGCATTATTTTCATCATTCTATCCTGCTCGGTTCTTGCATTCGAGCAGCTTTCTGCCATAGACAAAAACCAGAAGAATTATGCAGTCATTGACCGTTTGGGTGTACCGGGGCACAGTCAAGCCTCCCTGATACGCAGGGAACTGTCCACAGTCTTTTTGATCCCACTGCTATTCCCTCTTTTGCTGACGGTTTTGCTGATAGTAGGGGCACAGTTCTTTTTCGGAGAGGCAATCTTGCAGCAGGGACTTGTGCCTCTTTATGGTTTGGTGACGATCCTGCTATTCTGTGCAATCTACCTGACCTATTTTGGTGCAACAATGTTCTTATTCAAACGGGTTATTCTTCGGCCTGAAATGAGATAAAAATTGAATTGTTACAAAAATGAAGCAATTCCGCCTGTTTTCTTGCCGAAAAAGAAAGCGGTTAGGAGATTTCTGCAACATTTGGCCTTTATCATAGAGTAATAAATTAGAAATGCTGATACCTTACACTATGCAAAGGAGTGGATTACTATGGCAAACAAAGAAAAGCGCTTTGAAACAATCTATACACAGGGAACTTCCTTGAGTATTGTTGTAGACACCGAAACAGGTGTAAACTACCTTGTCCATGATACGGGGATTACCCCTTTGCTGGATAAAAACGGAACAGTCGTTATTACTGAAATAAACAAGTAAACTTTATATTGGCTGCAGGGTATCAGCATTCTAATTATGAATAAGGGAGGGACATATGGGAAAAATCTTTGTATTGTCGGTAACAGACCATGAAGAATACATACTTAGCAGAATTATGGAGATTATTGCAGCCGAGCCAGGATTTGACCATATTGTGTCATTTCACCCTTGTAATACTCTTGTTTTTCCGGGATTGGAGCTTCGCCTGAAGGAGAGAACGGTACACCGAAACGGCGAGTTAATTTCTATGACCCATCGGGAATTTGCGACATTGGTATACTTGGCAAACCACCCGTCCTGGGTATTTTCTGCCGGGCAGATTTATGAAGAAGTGTGGGGTGAGGATGGTGAAAACTGCGGAACAGCCGTTGCCAGCGTCATTGGTCAGATCCGCAGAAAACTGACACCGGATATGCCGAAAGCGGGTTATATCCGTACTGTTTTGGGGAGCGGATACAAATTTGAAGTTCCGCAAGGTATGGCAGAATAGAACAATCAAATATATATTAGCTGCGCACATTATGAAGCAGCCAAAAGCGGGAAACCTTTATGATGGGTCTCCTGCTTTTTGTTTTCATAAAAATAGTGTGTGATTGTTGAGAATAGGCGTCATATAGGCGTAAAGGATATGTATAAAGCAAAAAGGAGGCATTACATATGCTTATTGGCGTTGATCATGGCAACAAACAAATTAAAACGGTTCATTGCAACCCCTTTGTGTCCGGTCTTAAGCAGAGTGTCACCCGTCCCTTTGGACAGAATGTGCTGAGGTATCAGAATACCTACTATACGCTGTCTACTGAGCGGATTCCTTATCGGAAAGATAAAACGGAGGACGATCGCTTCTTTATCCTGACCCTATTTGCTCTGGCTGGTGAGATTGAAGCGAGGGGAGCATATTCCTCGGAGGTTCAGCGTATCCAACTGGCAGTAGGGTTGCCGCCGGCACACTTTGGCGCCCAGGTGGAGCGGTTTATACAATACTTTGGGCAGCGGGGAATGGTAGAATTTGAGGTGCAGGGCAAGCCGTATTCCATCTATATTGAAGATGTGGCCTGCTTTCCACAGGCATATGCAGCGGCGGCCACCATGCTTCACACGCTTGTTGAAGAGCCAAAGGCGGTAATTTTGGATATTGGTGGGTTTACTGCTGACTATCTGCTGATGAAAAACGGAGAGATTGATCTTACCTCCTGTGATTCGTTAGAAAATGGCGTGATCCTGTTGTACAATAAGGTGCGTTCAAAGGTGAATTCGGAGCTGGATCTGTTGTTGGATGAAGGAGATGTGGATGCCATACTGATGGGAAAAAAGACTCAATATCCGGATGCAGCCATACGGCTGACAGAACAGATGGCGCAGGAATTTATCAATGACCTGTTCAGCACGTTGCGGGAGCGAATGTTGGACTTGCAATATTGCAAGGTAGTATTTGTAGGCGGCGGTGCCATTCTTTTGAAGCGGCAGATCGAAACTTCGGGCAAGGTGGGAGCACCATTCTTCGTATCGAAAATCAATGCAAATGCGGATGGCTATGAGTATCTGTACCGGATTGAAACAGCAGGCAGGTGATGGTATGGGCGAGAAAAAAGAACGAGGACGGTTTACGCTGCGCTTTAATGAGGGCGATCCCATACACGAGACGGCCATTGGATTACTGGAATTGCAGAGTCCCCGCACAAAAGCGCAATATGTGGCAAATGCAGTGGTCTACTATAATGAGCACTTTGGGCAAGAGCCACAGCCGCTAAATGCTTCAATCATCAGCAAAGAAGCGGTGGTGGCTATTGTCAAAGAGATTTTGCGGCAGGAAGGTATGGGACAGGAAAAAGCAAAAGAGCAGATTCCCACAGCCAGATTGGTGGAGAAGCCTGCAGCGCCTGTGATGCTTTCGACTGCACAGGAAGTGGACGATGATCCGGAAATGGACGATAGGACACGCAGCCTGATTGCCAGTACTTTATCTGCGTTCCGCAGCAGGGGATAATCAAAAGAGGCATGGGAGCCAGTGATGCTCCTATGCCTCTTCCTGTATGGCCGCGATAAAACTGTCTAAAATATCTTCAAAATGCCTGTATTGTTTGGGCGTTAGTGTGGAAATCTTCTTCATAAGAAGAGAAGAATCTGCTTCTGTGATGACGCCTCGCAACAAATACTCGGTGCTGATGTGAAGTGCATCACAGACTTTGAGGATTGTCTCAGGCCGCATAGCCTTTTGCCCCAGTTCTGCGGTGGAGATGGTCTGTGGTGTGACATGAGCCAGCTCTGCCAGAGTTTCTTGGGTCATATTCAGTTGTTTCCTCCGGTCGAAGATCCGTTTACCCATATCTTTCAATAGATTTTCCATGCGTCACCTCCATGCTATAGTTACATTTTATCCGCTATGACATGGATTATTAAGCGGTCATGGTTGATTTATCTCGTCTATGGCAAGTATAATATGCAGAGGAGTATGACGGGAAAGGAGAACCATATGAACAGTTTTTCGTGTGTGATTACAGGCCACAGGCCGACCAGATTTAAGTTCAAATATAATGAAAAGGATAAACGCTGCCAACGGATTAAAAAGTGTCTGCAGGAGCAACTCATACGACTTTATAACCAGGGAGTACGATGCTTTTGGGTTGGAGGAGCAATGGGCGCTGATATGTGGGCAGCGGAGATACTGCTGCGCATGAAAGAACAGCAAACATATCAAGATGTGGAATTGTGCTTGGCGCTCCCTTTTGAGGGTTACGATTCAGACTGGGATGACTGGCACCGAAAGAGGATGGATTTTATTCGCAGATATGCTGAAAAGGTCTTAATACTGTGTGAAACGCCATCAAGTGAAAGCTATAAGAAACGCAATTACTATATGGTGGAGCAGGCCGGATATATGATAGCTGTCTATGATAATGCACACAATATGCGGTCTGGAACCCAGCAGGCGGTCAACTACGCCAAGAAGAAAGGACTCCAAATCATTTATATCCATCCAGATACGGCACAGGTAGCGATGGAAGATACAACTTTATGGAAAAAATAAAGGAAGAGCTCTAAAGCGGAACACTAAGAAAGATTGCAAAGTAGTGTGTCCGTTTTAGAGCTTGTTTTGTCATATAATGTCGAATGATTTTCTTTTTGCTCGAAAGCGATTCCAATGCTACTCCAAGAGTTTCCGAAAACTGTCAGTTACACTATGATTATGGCAGTGATCCCAAAACCAATGAAAACTCGATAAGTGGAGGTGGGGGTATGAGATCAGTACAGTACCCAATGAAAATCGGAAGAAGAGGGCGGTCTTTATCCTGGCAATAAGGATGGAGGCCGCCTTTTGTTTTAATTTAATAGAATAGCTGGAATAGCATTTGAAAAAAGTATTATTTCACAATTTAATAATTATTAGCAGGGCGGCAGCGTTGCGCTGCCATATCGCGAAAGAAAGGGGATGATGCAGGCCGCCTGTGTGCCGTCCGCATAACTGCGGACAGGGAGTAACGATGTTATGGAGAAAGGATTCCACGACATCGAGCAGTTCATTGCTTTCATAACTCCAGGACACACGGCTTTTCATGAACGGCTCTCAATAGGGGTGCATCGTCGAGGCAGGACAAGGGAGTTCTCTCCACATAAGGAAAAACCTCCGCCTGCTCGGACGGTATCTATTGAACTGCTCGATGCAGCAATTCAAGGAACAGCTGGTTTTGTCCATTGGTACAAAGCTGGCTGTTTTTCTCTATCACAGCCAGGTTTTGTCCGGTGCAGGTCACCGCCAGAAGCTCAGGAAATCCATCGGAATTCTTGAGACTTTTGGAGGTAAAGCCATGTGGCAACGGAACAATGGGCAGGCAGAAGATGACCTGCAATTCAGGTTTACAGCATATTTAGTTTCGGCGGTCAAGCGCCGCAGAAAAGATTATTTGATCCAGTTTTATAAGCGCAGCAGTATAGAGAGTACTGTGGAAGTGGTCTATGAGTCTGAACCCAGCTCAGAGGAAGTGGTCTTGGACAGATTACCGCTTATGGATGTCATTGAGAATGGAGCGCTTCTGGAGGCGTTGCAGAAACTCAATGAACGGGAACGCCAGATATTTCTGGCTCGAACGCTGGAGGAAGAAGATTTCGAGACTCTGGGAGCAAAGTTTGGGCTGTCCTACAAAGGGGTGGCTGCACTTTACTACAGGACGATCCAGAAAATCAGAAAGAGCATTGAAGGAGGTGACAAGAGATGAATTTTGAGTGTCTGCTCCTCAGTGCCAAGGACGGAAACGAGGATGCCATTACGGCGATCTTACAGATGTATCGACCATTGCTGCTCAAGTATGCTATTATTGACGGCGTGCTGGATGAGGATCTGTACCAGGAATTGAGCATTATTTTGTTGAAGGCGATCAAATTGTTTAAGATTTAAGTCAATGAGAAAGGCTCCGAGATCATTACGGCCTCGGAGCCTTTCTTACTGACTTAAAAGGGAGAACTGCTAAATTTATATCCACTGCCCAGTATAGTGCGGATATAGCCACCCTTTGGTGTATCCGGCGTCAACTTGCGCCGGATCTGACTGATGATACTGGCAACGGCAGTGCCGCAGCGTTCACCGTCTCTATCCCATACGGCCTCATAAATCTGGCTGGCTGAGAATACCCAGCCAGGATGACGAGCCAGATATGTAAGGACAGCAAACTCATGGTGAGTCAGAGTAACAAGTTGACCGCTGCAGGACACTGTCTGCTCCTTCAGCCGGATTTCCAGATTTGTAAAAGAAAGAATGTTGCAAGGGAGAGGAGGCGCAATATGGTTAAGCTCCGGCTCGTTTGCGATAGTTTCCATAATTTTATTGAGTATATGTTCTTCGTGGTCAGTGACGGATAATATTAAAATTCTGCCCATATTGTTCGCCTCCTTTGCTTGGGGTAAATGCGGAAAACTGCTGCGCCAGTGGCCGCCAACAGTACCAGAAGCAGCACAGCAAACAGACCGAAACTCTCATAGTAGAACAGTTCATCCCAAAATAGGAGAACATCACAGAGAGCAGTCAAGGCAACCGTCCAGCGGATGTGCCGGGCCAGTCATTGCCGGAACACCAGCACAAGGACAACGGGTGGGACGATCAGCAGCACCAGATTCAAAATCAATGTCGGGGTCAGTTCCATTGCGTCGCCTCCGTTATGCGTGCTCTTTTGTTGATAAGGTCATTGTAAAACCCAAATCTCCGCGAAATGTTACAGTGGCCAAAAAATTCCATTGAAAATCGGGGTGAAATGTTACAATGCTCGGACATTTTTATATTAGTCGGGTCTACTTCATTAGTCTACAATCCGTAATCTCTCAACCAACGGAGTTTTTTGTAAACTGTAAAAAGCGGAAATAGTAATCGTCAAAATAATCAGAACTACCACAATGCAATATACAGTAAACAATGTTAATGGAAATGTATATGACAAATAGAAAATCCCTGCACTTATCAAGCCTTTTATCAATATCTGCCCTAAAATAATTCCCAATATCAGAGTAAGTATCAAGCTCCCTATCGCCAATACACAACTTTCGCATAGTGCCATTTTTTCTGTTTGTTTCCTAGTCATACCGATGGATTGAAACATAGCGTATTCCCGCTTTTTTGTTGCTATATTTGTAATGATTGTACTTGCGAAAGTAATGATACTAAAAAGCAGCAAGAATAGTGTTACGCCTATGATAGATATTCCTACCTGCCTTATAGTAGCTTCTTTTGAAGCAATCGCTTCTTGCATAGTCGTCAGTGTTAATCCATCTGACATATCCACTAATTTCTCTAAAGATATTGTGGTGTGTTCCAATCCGGTATCATTTGCCTTTACAATCAACCTAATAGAAACATTAAAAGAAACCGAATTTTCTGCTATCAATTCAGTGGGCATTAAAAACCAGCCGCCATAAATTGCTGTATTTGAATACAGATCACCATCTAATATGCCTCCCACTGTATAAGTTTTTTGGGTGCCATCCCCAAATGTAAATTCTACTGTATCGCCTTTAGAAATACCTTCTACACCATTTACAGCAACGATCTGGTTAGATTGAACAAGCTGTTGATAATCCAAATCGCCTGATTCTCTGAATTGCTGAATAGAGGCAAAATCATTATCGGTAATAATAGAAAGTTGATCTTTGCCTGTGCTATTTTTCCCTGCCCAACTAATATCTGTTTCAACAACTTGCTTTATATTGCTAATGTTTGGAAGCTCCATTATCTTTTGTTTGAAGTTTTCAATTTCTGAAACTTTCTCGCTGTATTTACCAGTAGTTTCAATCGCAAATTGTCCATACTGGTAGACATCTTTCTTTACAATAGACTCTGGATCAATGGAAGCGGTGTATGTCGCAGCTAAGACGAATAAAAGCCCGCTTAGGCCCAAAGAAAGCACAGAAACTAAAATGCTTTTCCAGTGTGATGTTATGCTTATGATTGCCAGCCCCAAAGAAGATAATTTTCGTTTTTCTTTGTTAGTAACCTTACAATCAAAGCGTTCCATCATATATTTGCTGGAAAGGATCGGGGAAATGCTGAGGGCTATTTTTGTAGGTCTATTTAACGATACTTTTACAACGAAATTGATGATAAGACTAATGATTATCCCCCAGACTACCGCAGCGATCCAATCCCAACCATCAGGTTGCAACAAATATCCAGCAAGGCCACCAATTAGTAGACCAATCGGAACCCCAATTCTACATAAAAATTTTCTTTCGTAGCGCATGATTTTCTTTGTTTGCTGCTGTGTCATTCCGACAGTACGAAGCTGCCCAAATTGCCGCACCTGATTTACAACAGATAAATAGAAAACATTGTAAATTACTAAAGCACTCACAATTATAATGAAGATTGCCACCCCCATAAGAACCATGTTTTTCTGATTTAATAGTCCTCCGTTAGGCAAACTATCTATGAATAAGTCGTTTCTTGTTACATGATGAATGTCATATTTTGAAGATATATTATCGACCGCAGAAGAAAAACCATATTGCGTCATTTTTGTGGCATCAACAATGGTAATTGAAGCATCATACCCGTTTTCTGTTTCAGTTACTTTGATGGATTCGATATTTTCCTCTGAATACAACAACTCAATTTGCTGCTGGGAAAGATCATAAAAAACAACTTGTGGCTGCCCTTCTGCCATTCTATCTTTTGTAGTTTCATATCCGCTTTCAAACATAATCAACATCATGAGTAGTGCTGTTGCAAAGACTATCGTAGTAAGCGAGAAAACCTTTTTAACTCGGTTTTTATCTATATCGTTTTTAGCAATTTTTTTCGTGATAGCACTGGTATCATTCTCAAAAGGCCATGTCATAGCCTACCACCTCCTTATTCCACAATCTTGCCGTCCTCAATGCGGACAATCCGATCTGCAAGGCGGGCTATGTCGTCATTGTGGGTAATCATCACAACAGTTTGCCGGAACTCCGCACTGGTACGCTTGATAAGCCCCAGCACCTCGGCACTGGTCTTGCTGTCAAGGTTGCCGGTCGGCTCGTCGGCCAGCACAATAGCCGGTTTGGTAATCAAGGCGCGGGCAATCGCCACACGCTGCTGCTGTCCGCCGGAAAGATTGTTCGGCATATTTTTCAGTTTATCTTTCAGCCCCAGCAGGTGAACGATCTCGTCCAAAAACTTCTGATCCACCGTGTCCCCGTCTAGCTCCACCGGCAGGACGATGTTCTCATACACATTCAGGATGGGAACAAGGTTATAGTTCTGGAAGATAAAGCCGATGTTGCGGCGGCGGAAGATGGTAAGCTGTTCGTCGTTCATTTTCGACAGCTCTTTGTCCCGGACAATCACATTGCCGGAAGTAGGGGTGTCCAGCCCGCCCATCATGTGAAGCAGGGTAGACTTGCCGCTGCCGGAGGTTCCCACAACGGCCACAAATTCGCCGTCCTCCACGGAGAAGTTCACACCGTCAAGGGCGCGGGTGATGTTCGGCTCTGTGCCGTAATACTTTTTCAGGTCGATAGTCTGTAAAATGCTCATAAAATTCAATCCTTTTTTTGTTTGTTGTAAATGCGGAACGCTGCTGCGCCGGTGGCCGCCAACTGCACCAGAATCAGCACAGCGAACAGGCCGAAGCTCTCATAGTAGAACAGTTCATCCCAAAATAGAAGAACATCACAGAGAGCAGTCAAGGCAACCGTCCAGCGGATGTGCCGGGCCAGCCATTGCCGGAACACCAGCACAAGGGCAACGGGCGGGACGATCAGCAGCGCCAGATTCAAAATCAATGTCGGGGTCAGTTCCATTGCGTCGCCTCCTCACTTTTGTTGATAAGGGTATTGTAAAACCCAAATGTCCGCGAAATGTTACAGCGGCCAAAAAATTTCATTGAAAATCGGGGTGAAATGTTACAACGCTCGGACATTTCAAAAAAATTCACGGCGGACAGCCGGAAATGGTCGTCCGCCGAATCATACTACACAATCTTTTAGATAGATTGATTGTGAAATAATTTCAATCCAATCACCACATCTATCATAAGTTCCACAATGAGAATTATACTAATGGCAACATTAAAATTACATAGGTTATATAATCCGATATAGATTTCACAAGTAAGAAATACAACTTGCAGACACAAATTTAAGTATGTCACTAAATGCTCGTTAGTTCTATTCCACAATCTAAACAGGAACATTGTAAAAATAGGTTTTCCCGTAAAAGCAAAAAGCACTGACAATACCGGCACCAAAAATACATAGTAAGAATCTACTGCATTGCTGGGGGATGTACCTACCCATTGAATTGCTATTTTATCAGGAACAACGAAAAATAAAACAATAGATAAAATAACATTGATTATTAAGATGATTGTTGTTGCTTTGCAAAAATTGATTTTTTTCATGGTGTTTTCTCCTGTTATAAGTGTGCTTTATTTAGTCGGCAACATAATGGAAAATTCCGAACCCTTGCCCGGCTCCGAAACCACTTTGATATAGCCGCCCTGCCGTGTTACGATCTCGCGGGCCAGATACAGGCCAATGCCCACGCCCTGCTGTTCGTGTACTTCTTCCTCACGATAGAAGCGCCGGAAGATGGCGGCCTGATTGCTTTCGGAAATGCCCTTGCCGGTGTCGGCTACTTTGATTTCCACATACATTTCCCACAGCACCACCGACACAGCGATTTTCCCGCCTGCCGGGGTGTACTTCACCGCATTGTCCAGCAGGTTAAAAAGGGCTTCGGATGTCCACTTGCTGTCATGGAAAACGGTCAAATCCTCCGGGCAGTCCACGGACACGACGATTTCCTTTTTCTCTGCTGCATACACAATTCCACTCATGGCCTGTGCCACGGTATCAAAGAGGCGGCCCGGTTTCTTATCCAACTGGATCACGCCCGTTTCCAGCCGGGAGGTTTTCACAAGGGCCTGAAAGAGAAAGTCCAGTTTATCCGTCTGGCTGCGGATTCCTCGGATAAAGTCGGTGCGCTCCGCCTCGGTCATAGGCTTTTCCAACAGGGTGTCCGTCGCCATTTTCAGATTGCTTACCGGCGTTTTCACCTGATGGGAAATATCTGATACAAGGGTCTGTAACTCCTGCCGTTCCTCGTCCACCCGGCGGCGGTTCTCCTGCATGATCTGGTAAAGCCTTGCCAGCCGGTGTCCGATTCTGGCAAGCTGGGTTTCGCTGTCCTCTGGCCGCTGGGGTGCTTCATTTCCGGCGATCATGTGGTCTAAAGTCTGGCACAGGTCAGCGGTAAACTGTGACAACCGTTTTCCAAACGCCTGTGTCAGTACAAAAATCCCCACAAGGGCGCACAGCAGCAGCGCCCCGCCCGTCAGCAGCACCGCCGTCTGTTTCGTCACAAAAAACAGGGCTATGGTGATCCCGGACATGGAGAGGACAAGCCCTATTGCCACCCGGCCAAACAGCCGCTTTACCGATAGGTTCTTAACCTTCATTTTGCCTCGCCTCCCGTCCATTGATAGCCCATGCCATAAATGGTCTTGATGTAGGGTGCGCCGCCGTCGGATTCAATCTTGCTGCGAATCCGGCTGATGGAGGTTGTCAGGGTGTGTTCGTCTACAAACCTCTCGTCTATATCCCACAGCTTTTCCAAAAGCTGCCCACGGGTCAGCACTCGCCGGGGATTTTTACGGAATAGGTTCAGCATTTTGTACTCCATCGGGGATAGAGTCAGGGGCTTGCCGTTTAAGGAAGCCGTCTGCTCCGAGAAGTCCAGAAACAGCCGCCCGTCGTCGTAAATGTCCTTGGCCGGTTTGTGGTGTTCCAGCATGGCGAACATGGCTTTGATTTTTCGCTGCAAGGCCCCGATCACAAAGGGCTTTGTGATGTAGTCCACCGCGCCCACCTCATAGCCCCGTATCTGGTCGCTCTCCTGATCGTTGGCGGTCAGGAATATTACGATGGTGTCCGGGTGCTGGGGCTTGATCAGCTTGCACAGCTCAAAACCGTTCCCGTCCGGCAGGTTGATGTCCAGCAGAACCAAATCAAATTCCCGCTGGCGGATGGCGTCGGCTGCGGTTCTGGCATTTAGGGCAGAAGTCACGCCGTAGCCATCTGCGGTCAGGTTATAGGCCAACATCTTATTCAAAAAACTGTCGTCCTCGACAATTAAAACCTGCTTCATATCCTCACTTCCTTTGCTTTTTGCAGATAGTATAACAGGCAAATGTCCGCGAAATGTTACAGCGGACGGATTTTTTCAAAAAATCTATCAGCAAAATATAGCTCTATTAAAAAGCAGCACCAAAGAAGATATTTTCATATTCCTCCCGGTGCTGTTTATATATTATTTCAGCTTATCCTTATTATCTTCTTGTTTCTTTTTATCCCGATATTTCCGTATGAGTTTATTACGGATAGGAACGCCAACACCAATCAAAAGCACAACTGCCAAAATTGTGAAATCCATACAATCACCTCACATTTCCTTATTCTTCATAACCCGAATGGACAAGAAGATTGAAACCGCATACATCACGACAATAGCAAAAACCGCAAGCAACACAAGAAGTATCGGAGAAGATTCAACGACTGAAATAATTGAGTTCCCGATAGCTGGCATTTTAGAGAGAAGAAGTAAAGTCACCAAAAAACCGGCCACTGGAATATACATAAATACCCGTCCTTTGATTGAGCCGTACTTGTAATATCCCGGAATCTGGAACACGGTATAGAGTGCAAATAAGAATACTCCTGCAATAGCGGCAGTTACAATATCAAATACGCCAACTGTTTCACCCAGCACTTTCAAGACAAGCGGCTGTGCAATCAAAGAAATAATCAAGGAAAGAAGCCCCATTGCAAGGACGAAAACATAGCGTCCGATCACAAGCTCACTTTTACGAACAGGTAAAATACCAAACAGACGATCCATACTGTTTTTTTCTGTGATGGAAAAGGTATATCCCGTCGTCATGGCAATAAAGCACATAGCAAATGATACCCCTGTCAGCAAAGAACGATTGATTGCGGCAAACACAATCGGCAGAAGCAGGGTGAAACAAATTGTCTTAAAATATGGTTTTACCAATGCAATATCTAATTTTGTGGATTTCAAAATATTACTCATAATCGTCACCTTTCTTGCTTGTAAACACTACAATTTCATCAATGGTGGCAGGCTCAACGGTCAGGTTAGGGAAACCGCTAATATCTTCGGTTTTCATCAGCGCCTCAAATCCCGTAGGGAATGTACGAATACCAGCCGCCTTATTTTTCAGATCATCGGACAGTTCCTCAATTCCACCTTTTACAATGCGGAACATATCTACAAAATCATCTTTGCTGCCAGTAAAGTACAGCTCGCCATAACTGATGTAGGTAATATAATCGGCTGCACGCTCCAAATCGCCTGTGATATGGGTGGAGAACAAAACACTATGCTCACCATCTTCAATATACTCTGAAAGAATTTTCAAAAGTTCATCTCTGGAAACCGGATCAAGTCCACTGGTCGGCTCGTCGAGGATCAGCAGTTTGGCGTCGTATGAAAACGCACAGGCAAGCATTAACTTCATCTGCATACCTTTGGAAAGTTCTTTTACCTTTTTGGTTGGTGCAATGTGAAATTTCCGTAACATATCCGCAAATTTCTGGCTGTCCCAATTTGGATAAAATACCGAAATGGATTTTTCAACCTGCGACACTTTCCAATCATCACTGAAATAATTTGTATCGAAAACAACGCCCAGCTCTGATTTTACTTTTTGTTCTTCTGCGATATTATCCAGCCCCATCACTTTGACTGTGCCGCCGGTGCGCTTGAGCATATTCAAAATCAGTTTGATTGTCGTTGTTTTGCCAGAACCATTCGGGCCGATCAAGCCCATAATATATCCCTTTGGCAAAGTAAAGCTGATATTGTGAAGTTGAAAAGAATCAAAAGATTTTGAAAGATTCGTTACCTCTAAATAATTAGTCATCTGTTTTTACCTCCGTTAAAATGTCCAAAAGGCGATGTAATTCCTCTGTGGATAGATTTGCCATTCTTGCAGCTTTTATTGCTTCGGTGAGATTGTTTTCTACTTTGCAAATAAGCTGCTCCTTAATCAGTTCTGAACCAGACCCCATTACGAAACATCCACGCCCCTGCACATTTTTAACAAAGCCCTCTTGCTCTAATTCTGTGTATGCCTTTGTCACTGTTAAGACGCTGATCTTTAAGTCTTTGGCAAGTGTTCTAAGGGAGGGCAAAGTTTCTTCGGCTTGAAGCTCGCCAGATAAAATAGCCGCCTTGATCTGCTGTTTAATCTGCTCGTATATGGGGACGCCAGATACATTTGAAATAATCAGTTTCATTGCTGCATCCTCCGTGTGTTTTAACTGTTATGCTGTTGTGTATAACAGCATAACACGAGAGGCGTATCTTGTCAATATTTCAAGGGGTGTGGCAATGATTTCCTCTGTCTATGTTTCGGGATATGAATTATAAAGTTTAATCTTACTGCATATAGCAACATTCCATTGAGAAAATATGAAATATACAATGTAGATGGATGGTGCTATATGGCAAATATCAAAGATTGTCCCGGCTTTGAAACTTTCGGCGCGGATGTAAAAGAGGCGCGGAAAGTCAAGCAGTTATCGCGTAAGACGCTGGCGGAACAGATCAATATCGACTGGCGCTATCTTGCCAACCTTGAAAACGATGACACGATTCCCAGCTTGCCGGTTATCATACAGCTTAATCTGGAACGAAATGTATATTGATATAATGGTAAAGTTATGGTGGCTGTTTATGATAATGTAAACAATATGCGATCCGGAACTCAGCAGACTGTTAACTATGCCAAAAAGAAAGGACTCCAAATCATTTATATCCATCCGGATACGGCACAGGTAACGACAGAAGATGCAACTTTATGGAAATAATAAAGGAATAGCTCCAAAGCGGAAAAATGCAGTGACCGTTTTGGAGCTTGTTTTGTCATATAATGTCGAATGATTTTCTCTTTCCTCGAAGGATATTCCAATGCTACTCCAAAAGTTTCCGAAAACTGTCAGTTACACTGTAATTATGGCAGTGATCCCAAAAATCAATGAAAATTCGATAAGCGGAGGTGGGGGTATGAGATCAGTACGATACCCAATGAAAATCGGAAGAAGAAGGCGGTCTTTATCCTGACAATAAGGATGGAGGCCGCCTTTTGTTTTAATTTAATAGAATAGCTGGAATAGCATTTGAAAAAAGTATTATTTCACAATTTAACAATTATCAGCAGGGCGGCAGCGTTGCGCTGCCATATCGCGAAAGAAAGGGGATGATGCAGGCCGCCTGTGTGCCGTCCGCATAACTGCGGACAGGGAGTAACGATGTTATGGAGAAAGGATTCCACAACATCGAGCAGTTCATTGCTTTCATAACTCCAGGACACACGGCTTTTCATGAACGGCTCTCAATAGGGGTATATCGTCGAGGTAGGACAAGAGAGTTTTCTCTACATAAAGATAAACCTCCACCTGCCCGGACGGCATCTATTGAACTGCTCGATGCAGAAATTCAAGGAACAGCTGGTTTTGTCCATTGGTACAAAGCTGGCTGTTTTTCTTTATCTCAGCCAGATTTGGTCCGGTGCAGGTCACCACCAGAAGCTCAGGAAATCCATCGGAATTCTTGAGACTTTTGGAGGTAAAGCCATGTGGCAACGGAACAATGGGCAGGCAGAAGATGACCTGCAATTCAGGTTTACAGCATATTTAGTTTCGGCGGTCAAACGCCGCAGAAAAGATTATTTGATCCAGCTCTATAAGCGCAACAGTATAGAGAGTGCTGTAGAAGCGGTCTATGAATCCGAACCCAGCTCAGAGGAAGTGGTCTTGGACAGATTGCCGCTTATGGATGTCATTGAGAATGGAGTGCTTCTGGAGGCGTTGCAGAAACTCAATGAACGGGAACGCCAGATATTTCTGGCTCGAACGCTGGAGGAAGAAGATTTTGAGACGCTGGGACTAAAGTTTGGGCTGTCCTATAAAGGGGCAGCGGCACTTTACTACAGGACGATTCAGAAAATCAGAAAGTGCATTGAAGGAGGTGACAAAAAATGAATTTTGAATGTCTGCTTCTCAGCGCCAAGGCTGGCAACGAGGATGCCATTACGGCAATCTTACAGATGTACCGGCCATTGCTACTCAAGTATGCCATTATTGATGGCGTACTTGATGAAGATTTATACCAGGAATTGAGCATTATTTTACTGAAGGCAATCAGCCTGTTTAGGATTTAAGTCAATGAGAAAGGCTCCGAGATCATTACGGCCTCGGAGCCTTTCTTACTGACTTAAAAAGGAGAACTGTTAAATTTATACCCACTGCCCAGTACGGTGCGGATATAACCGCCCTTCGGCGTGTCTGGCGTCAGCTTGCGACGGATCTGACCGATGACGCTGGCAACTGCAGTACCGCAGTGTTCACCGTCTTTATCCCATACGGCCTCATAAATCTGGCTGGCTGAGAATACCCAGCCAGGATGACGAGCCAGATATGTAAGGACTGCAAATTCATGGTAAGTCAAAGCGATGAGGGTACCGTTGCAATATACGGTTTGTTCCTTTAGCCGAATTTCAAGACCAGGGAAGGAAAGTGCAGACTGCGGTGGAGATGGTGCAAGGTGGATAAACTCTGGCTCATCCGCAATAAGCTCCATAATTTTGTTGATTATATGTTCTTCATGATCAGGAATGGACAGAATCAGAAGTTTACCCATTTTGCTCACATCCTTTCTCCTTACACACTTTGAGACAACCAAACTTCATGGAAATATAGAATATAAAATGCAAGGATAATTTATATAAGTGATTTCCACAATTTGTTTGATTTCATATGGAACTAAATAACATGGATCCTATTTGATTTCTTGTGCAATAAAAGCGTGTTAGACAACAGAGACTTTGGTACCTTAACATCTGGCATTTTTCAGCCTATTAGTTGTTCCACATAGGTAATCAGAGGGTGCAGTTGTTTCAGGCGAAACATCTTAAATAACTTATCTGGATTTACCCATTGAACATCCACAACTTCTGTTTCCTGTAAACGCATTTCTTCAATCTTTATATCCTTATGAAATAGCCAAACATCGTAAAAATCCTGCACATTTTCCCGTCTGGTCTGATAAATCAATTTTTCACTTCCGGGAGTAAGCAGTATTCCTAATTCTTCTTTTACCTCTCGGATTGCTCCTTGCAAACTGGTTTCCCCGGAAAGTACAGAACCACCCGTACATTCCCAATAAAGAGGGTATTGCTTTTTCGGATGCCGCTGTGATAAAAGATACTGCCCCTGCTGGTTGACAATCCATACACTCACAGATAAATGATACAGCCCTTTGGGTATGATTTCTCCACGGCACACTGCTATTCCAGACTTTTCCCGTTTTGCATTATATAAATCCCATTTTTCCATTTTCATACCTCTTTGTGTGGGATCGGTGCTTGCCGGAAATCAAGTAAGTAAATATCCGCAATCCTTTCTATTTCTGTACGCTGATCTGCGGAATACTTATCATAAATCCCACCTGCTAACATACGGGCTGCCTTTGCGCTTTTAATTGCTGGAAGCACATCATCAAACACAATACAGTGTTCAGGTGCAACCCCTAATTTTCTTGCGGCCAATTCAAAGACATCCGAATATTCTTTTCCCCGCTGAACCTCATCTGTTGAACATAGAGCGTCAAATAATTCTAAAATAGAATTGTTCTTTAAGCATGGAATATAGAGATTTTCCGGCAACCCCGTAGCAACTGCAAGTTTTATTCCATGTTCTTTTAAGCGCAGAAGATAATCAAGGGCATAGGGCAGCAGACCGACATGGTTCCTGTATTCCTCGACCGCCATATTATTCCATTCCTCAATAATTCCCTCTACCGTTTCCTGCAATCCAAAAAGATCAATGGTATATTGTGCGGCTTCCTCAAAACTCCTTGCACATATTTCAGTTACATAATTATCTGGGACAGGAAGATTTCTCTTTTTCAAAAACTGAATATCTATATGCTCCCATACATCCATTGAATCCAGAATTGTTCCATCTAAATCAAAGATTGCCGCATTAAAATCCATGTTTCTTTTCCTTTCCGCAAAATAAATCTTTCAGTTCCGCAGCAGCAGCTTTTATATCGGACTGCGCTATGATGGCAGATACAACAGCCAGTCCGTCAATTCCCATGGGCTTGAAACGCCCTGCATTTCCTTTATTGATACCGCCAATAACAACTATCGGCAAAGAAACGGCTGTGCGGATTTTCTGTAATTCCTCCATTGATACAGATTCAGCGTCGGTTTTAGTTCCAGTAGGGAACATTGCGCCAACTCCCAAATAATCCGCACCATCCTGCTGTGCTTGTATTGCTTCTGCAATGGAAGAAGCAGATACCCCCAACAGCATATTTTCCCCAATTACTTTGCGGACGGTAGCCGCAGGTAAATCATGTTGTCCAATATGTACTCCCGCAGCCTGCACAGCCATTGCAATATCTATCCGGTCGTTTATGATAAGGGGAATATGGTATCTCTCCGTAACCTGTTTCACGGCAACCGCCTGATTATAAAATTCCAATGAAGGCAATTCTTTTTCTCGGAGTTGTATCATTGTGCAGCCTCCTAAAATTGCCTGTTCCACCGCTTCTGTCAGGCTATCGCAGCTCATTAGTTGACGATCAGTAACAAGATAAAGTGTATAATCAAAGTTCATTTTGCACCTGCCTATTCTTTAGATAAACCATGCTGATACAATTCGTAGAAATGGTGCGTCGGGCCACAGCCTTTTCCAATCGCAAGGGAGTGTTCGATTGCCGTTGTGACATAAGCCTTTGCCGCTTCGACAGCAAGCGGAATACTTTTTCCCTTTGCAAGCTGGGAAGCGATTGCAGAAGAAAAGGTACAGCCTGTCCCATGAGTATTTTTCGTATCAATGCGGGCTGTTTCAAAGTGGTGGAAATTTTCTCCATCAAATAGGACATCAACGGCATTTCCTATATGATGTCCGCCCTTGACAACAATCGCCTTACAACCCATGGCATATATTTTTCTTGCGGCAGCCTCCATATCTGAAACTGTGGAAATCTGCATATCCGCTATTTTCTCTGCCTCTGGAATATTTGGAGTAAGCACATCGGCCAGTGGAATTACAGTGTCTATCAAGGTGGAAACCGCCGCAGGATTCATCAATGGGCAGCCATTTTTGGCATACATAACCGGGTCGATTACAATATTTTGTGGCTTATATTGTAATAGTTTCATTGCCACTGCTTTCATACATTCTGGCGTAGAAAGCATACCAATCTTTACTGCGTTCACTTCAATATCTTCAAACACGGCATCAATCTGTTTTGCAATCATATCCGGGGTAATATCTTGGATGTCGATAACGCGGCTGGTGTTCTCTGCAACAACAGAAACAATAACACTCATTCCAAATACGCCGTGAGCAGAAAAAGTTTTCAAATCAGCCTGAATACCTGCACCTCCGCTGCAATCTGATCCGGCAATGGACAATACTTTTTTCATTTTGCATTTTCCTCCATTCTCTCGTTCCGATAGGCCATCTTCCAAAAAGCAAGCTCTAACAAACTTGCTTTTTCAAAAATATCAGCCAGATACTTTTTATTTGCTACTGATAACCCGGCACATTTATGCTCTGCAAAAGCAGACCATTCTTTGCAGCTTTCTGCATATTGTTCATCCGCATAATCTTTGATAAAGTCCCAATATCTTGACTGTCTGCTTGTAGGAACAGCCGCCAATTTTCGGAATATATAGCTGTAACTTAGCATACAGGGAAGAACCGCCATTAAAATTTCTTCATTCTTTCCATGTGACGCAATCTCAAACATGAAATCAATGTAATTTTGATTTTCAGGCAGAGGAGCGATCAGTTCAATATCATTATCCGTCATGCAAAATTGCTTTAGATAATCCAGGCGCACTTCTGATTCCGTATCATTTACAAAATTCAGCATGGAATAGTAAAGCTGAATTTCTCTTAATGTATCAGCATGAAAAATTGCCTTGCCGTATATACGGGCATAGTTTTTCAGATAGATACTATCCTGAATCATATATCTTTTGAATTTTTCAAGAGGTAGCTTTCCAGTTTGCACTTCCTGCACAAATGGGGTAGCTGCACATTCTTCCCAAATGGGAATGTTGTGGGTTAAGATGTCTTTCATAAATGCCATGTTTGATCCTCCTAAGATAAAAAAATAGAGCCTCTAAAACAATTAGAAGCTCTTTCAGACGCAATACGAGCGTAAGAAATTGCTTCCCTACGCCGGTATTAGCCGACAGGTCCAGAGGTCAGGTCTTACCTTTTTCAACTTGTTCAGTTCCCTCGCAAACACATATCATATCTTATTCAATTAAAAAAGGACATTCCCAAAACAGAGAATGTCCAAAAAATACGAATCTGTATTCTTTAGCTCCCTGCGTTGGTATTAGCCAACAGGTTCAAAGGGTCAGGTTTTAACCTTCTCAACTACAAGGTAGTCCCCCTGCTTGAATATCATTATAGTTAGAAAGTCCCCAAAAGTCAAGTCTACGCATTTAGGACGGTAAAAGTCCACGGAAATCAAAGGTTTTTCCGCATGGTCGGCTAGATAAAGTTATCCTGTTCCCCTCAAAACGAGGTTCTAAATGCGGGAAAACGGACAAAAAAGGAGAGACAGATGTGGAGGATTTGACACCTTTTCGCCGACGTTTTTTATCACTGGGTTACAGTAAGGGGCTAATGTATCCTAAAATAATAGCTTTGTTTTATCCCTCAATAGAATTTGTGGCATCTAATTTTTCATAAATATTTTGGATATGATTATGGTGCGGTATATAAAGAGAGAAAAACGCACCGAATACAGAGCCGATAGGCATACTGTATCCGGTGCGTTGTAAATTTTTAACCTTTCAGATAGTAATGCACATAGGCATTATAATCTCGATGCCGGGTGACTAACCGCAGCCAGATATAAAAGTGGGCAGTTTCCGAATACAAATTGAATTCGGTGGGCTCGCTGGTGGGCTGGGCGTACCCTCGGCAGAACCGTGTCAGGGTATCCAAATTCAGAAACTCCGGCAGTTGGAACAGCGCATTCTGGAAAGCATCAATTTCACGGGCAACTTCCAGAACAGGCGTATCCTTTTGGCACTGATGCCAGGTGGTCCACCATTTCCATCCGTCATAATCAGAACGGGAATAGGCTATCTCGCTGGCAGGACGGGAGCCCTGCTGAAACAGATCTTCAAAGGTGCAGGAAGTAGTCAGCAACGGATTTTCAAAGTCGGTCTGCTGCTGGCTCAAACCGTTTTTGACAGCTGCCCATTCTGTTAGAGGGAGTGGGCAACGGTTGGCATCACGCAGGGCTTCATCCATACCGCACGCCTCGCAGATATGGACATCTGCATAGCGGCTCAGGGCGTTGATGACCAGCCTGCAATCCAGCGGCTGACCACACCGAAGACACAGGGGTGGTTGCTCCGCCTCTGGGGTAAACAGCAGTTTGTCCTGCTGCCACATGGTTTCCAACAGGGATTTGGGATAGATACGGATCTTCATGATGATGTCCTCCTATTTTATCGTGTTTAATATTCGTACCGTTTCCTTCGGTCTTCAGACCAGGGAGGGTAAACACGCAGCTCATCCTGGAACATGGTCATCAGATCGCCTGCCATGTCCTCTTTGCGCCGATAGATGCACTGCTTCTCCGTACCATCGGCATAGCGGATGATAGTCTGGAGTGCGGGACCTTTCTGTGTGAAGATGAATTTGCGGCCATGAGAAGGATCAGATGCCTCAATCCAGAGGGGCAGGGTGGAGGAACTCCCATCCAGACACCGCCAGCCGCTGTAATCGGTGTAGCTGAACCCGTTGATTTCCCGCGCCAGTCTGCGCAGGGCAATATACAGCCGCTCAAAGTGGCACCCCAGTTCGCCTTTCTGATGCCGGATGTAGAGGGTGTGCCCCTCATGATCCAGGGCATCCAGTTCTTTGCCATAAAACAGGTATTCAGGGTAAAGACAGCCATCCGATTCAAGAATTTGTCCAGTGGGTTCCGCAAGGTGATTGTCTGACAGCCAGGCCGGAAAAAGTCCGTCTGCGGCTTTTATATTGATGAAAGCGCAGTGGTCGGGCCGGATTCCGGTTAAGTTGGTGGTAAGGGTTTCCCACAAAATCAGGATGCCATGATCCTTTTCATAAAGCTTGATGGCGAGATTGCCGTTGGGATATGTACTGATTTTCAAAGTAAGCTGGGCTCGGTGTTCGCCCAGCGTAAATGCGAGAGTATTCATAAGCGTTTTCCTCCAAAGAAGCACCGGACGCCTGCAAAAATGCAGATTGCCGGTGCTTCTTAGTGTGTTCTGGACAAGGAAACCGGAGCAGGGAGAGGAATGCAGTTCCTCTCTGGTCATCGTCAGCTACACAGCCAAAGTCTTTGACTCGAACTGATAGCGCAGAACCTGAGCCAGCTTTGTCCTGTTTTCACAAGTAATGCGATAGGTAGGGCCATAGTTACGCCTCTGTTCATCCATCCTTCGAATGGAAATGCTAAATCGGGTGCCCTCCTGGGTGATCCACAGACGCCTGCCCGTGGCAGCATCTTCAGCAATAATCCATAAAGGGTACTGCATGGTCATGTAGGTCTGGGGGTAAGCACGCCAGCCGCTGCGGTCATGGTAACAGAAACCGGGGGTAGCCTGCCGCCTTTCATTCAGTACATCATAAACTGCCTTATATTTCATGCACTGCACCGCCTTTCAAAGTTTTTCAGGTAGCCTGCATACCCTTCCGGGTCCAGCTCCTGTAGCCGGTTGGCACGAAAACGATATTCAGGATAGGTGCAGAACCCACTCTGCATGGTGCGACCGGTTGGGATAGCCAGACCATGTCGGACGAGCCAGGTGGGAAATTCCGAATCGGCATTGGTGTCGATAAAGGCATGGTCTTTTTGCCGTTGGCCGGGCAGGTTGACGGTGAGAGTCGCCCAGGGTTCCGGGTCACCGCTTTCCCATGTCACCATTTGTATGGCAAGGTTTCCATTCAGGTAGGAAGTCACCTGCAGCTGGATGGGGTGCGTGGCACCAAATTTCTTGTAAGGCAAGGTAACAGGTGCAGCATCGGTATCAGGCTCTCCGTCCTCTACGCCCAGTTCCCAACTAAGGGACAAAATCTGGCTCTGGCTCAGCGTGCGGGTATATTTCTTTGCGTATTTTGGCCTGAAGAGCAGGGTACCGTCCTGCAGGAGCAGCTTTCCTTCTTTTTGGTCCTGAATACAGCGCAGGCCATGCAGACGGGGCTTTGCGCGCTCCACCGCATCGTGGATCTTCGGATGGTCAAACCATATGGAACACTGTACGGCTACATGGAGATGGGGATGCTCCTGAAAGCGTGAGCATAGGAGCTCCAGCACCTGTTGACAGACTTTTCTTCGTTTCTCCAGCGTCTGACGCTCGTTAAAGGTCAGCGTGAAATACGAGAAATCCCGTTCGGATGCGTCTGCGGCGCCGTTAAAGGGATTACACCAGAAGTACAGATCCCATCGGTCGCTGCCATAGGACACAGGGATATTTTCGTCATACTGGTAGCAGACAAAGTCCTGTGCGATGGCTTCCATGACGGGTTTCATTGCTGCGCTGCTCTCAAAACTTGCCTGACGGATATACTGCTCCCATTCTTCGCGGGTGTGGCTGTCATAAAACTGTTTGTTGGCTGCTGCCTCTGCTTCGGTGCATAGGGACTGCAGGCGCAGGGAGTGGACGTCTTCTTTGGCATAGCCTTTTTCAAACCATCTGGTATCAATATTCATATGAGAACGATCTTCATGAATTTTCATTTTGCATCCTCCTTGTGTATAGTTGCTACATTTTTTGACTCAGTGTGGTCATTGGTCTTTCCAGTCATAGAGCCGACCATTTCTTTCAGACTGGCGATATACTGTTTCCATGCCTGCCTGGATTCTTCAGCACGCTTCAACTCGGCAAGCTGTTCTTCCGGCGACAGGGCTTCAAACTCGCATTGGCGGCAGTCTCTATCAATATCCTGAAAGATGCGGTTCAGAATGGAGAGAGCCAGCTCTGTAACAGTGGGGCTGTGTTCATCAAGTGCCTTGCGGCCCTGACGGAACAATTCCAGATAGCGCTCATACTGCCGTTCGCTGATGAATTCCCAGCCGTAGGCTTCCTGGATGTCACTTTCGCTATGGTATTGCATAGCTGCTTCAAATTCTGCCTCGCGGTCTGCGGCTTCCTTTTCGATGTGCCGCCTGAGCTTGGCGCGGATGCGCTCCAAGTCTTTGAGCAAAAGCTTGCAGGCTTTGGCCTCCATGAGATAACCGTGTGCTTCGCTGTTTAGATATTGCTGAGATGTCTTTTTCATGCGGCAGCTTCCTCCTTGAATTTGGATTGAACAAAGAGCAGGAACCCTTTGCTGGTATCCTCCAGAAGCTGCCATGTACCATCCCGCCAGACACAGGCGGTTGCATCATTGTAGACTTCCGGCGTCTTGGGCGGGTCGTCAAAGCATTCCGGCGTCACATAAAGGCACATATGTCCCATATAGAAGGGCTGCAGAGTAGCTTCTATCTCTTTGCGCAGGGCAAGGGCGAGTGATTCGATCTCGTCAATATCCTGACGCTGAAAGGTAGCATCTGAAATCTGTTTGAGCCGCTTGGTTTGCTTCACAGCTGTATCGATATAGGGTACAGCCTCATCAAAGTATTTGTGTTTGATCCGCATACCGTCAAATACCAGAAAGCGGGTATAGGCGGTAGCGGCTTTACAGATGTCTTGCCGCAGGGCATCAAATGGTTTTTTGTACTTGGTTTTCAGCACCTCCATGGATACGACCTGCAGATTGCGCCGCAGGGTTTCCAGATGGTTCACTAAAGTGGTGCGTAGTTCATCTCGTTCCATAGGCATCCTCCGTGGGTAGCTTCCGGGCGGCTATCCGCGCCGGAAGTGGCGGCAGTGCTTATGCACATTGGCGTGGATAAACGCAAAGCTCTTGCAGGCCAGCAATCGGTTCCGTTCTCTGGAAGATTGCCGGGCAACGCTTGCATGATACTTTTTAACAGATGTTTTTATAGGGTTATTCGAGTTCAGGTTCCCAAGGGGTATCTTCCTCATAAGGCGCAGCCTCCTTTTTATTGTCAGCGGACTTGTTGGCAGCCTGTACTGTCAGCAGAAGGGCATCTTCCCCGACATCGCTGCTGTGGGACTTTTTGGCTCGTTTCTTTTTGCATCTTTCCACGGCTTTGTCATAGTCGTAGCCGATACCAGCTTGCAGCTTATCCGCAATTTTACGAAGCTTTTCGGCATGGTACTCATAGGTAGCACGATGGAATCCAGTCAGCTCCCACTGATCGCACACCGATTCCAAAAGCCGGACATAGTCCCGCAGTGCATTGACTGTTTTGTAGATATCGCCATGGCAGGTAGTAAAGGTATGGACGCCATCAAGATCCCGAAAGCAAAAAATCAGTTCTTCCCCCAAAAACTGTTCCAGTTGGACTGATTGTGCGATCATTGGCCGAAAAGATTCCTGGGGCAGTTCGGGCAGTCTGTTCTCATCCATTGCTATCCTCCTCATGTTCCGGTATTGGCGGCTGTGGGCCTAAGCCTGCCGCAAACATCTGCACAGCGGTACGGTAACCAGAGGCGTATGCCTGCTCCAATACAGCAGAATTGCGGCATTGTACCGCAGTCTGATACTGTTCAAAAGCGATGGACGCCTCGCTGGAGAGCAGCGGAAGCAGAGCTTTTTCTTTCTGTTGTACTGTCTGGTTAAAAGGTGTGAGGCGTTTATCGGGCTTGAACACATCTGCTTCATATTCGCCGTAATAGAGCGAAGTGAGAAAGCGTGGGTCTGCCGGAAAGGATATAGCAGATGGTGCAGGGCGGGAAAGCGCCGCCGCAATGTCTTTGAGTGTGTTAATCAGTGCGGGGAGCTGAACATTAAAAAATCTTTGCCCCATTGCTGTTTCGTGTAAATTCATAAAATAAGGCCCCCTTTCTAAAAGCCATTTGCCTTTTACTGTTCCCCGGCAATCCGGTGCAGGTCTGCTAACAGGTGTCGGTTATTCTGCTCATACTGAGGCTGAAAAGGCTGGTCTAAATCAAAATTGTAATAGCGGTAGTAGAGTACCTTGAATACAATGCCTTGCCGCATGGCAGGGTCAATGGCGCGCATCAGTTTGCCCAGTTCGGTGGCAATCTCATATTCCCGCTTTACATATTCTTTGTCTTCCCTCTTAAAATTCTGATACAACCAGTCCTTGACGGATACCCGGCTGCCGGTAAAGTGGCTCCGGTGCCGGTCCAGACACAGGCAGTATTCAAAATCACGGCCACGCTCCCCTGGACCTACGGTAAGAGGATAGATACGGCAGGTACGGGTACGGGCAGGGTAGACGGAACAGCGCCCATCCATAAGGAAGATACAGGAGCCGTTTGGGGCTTTTGTCTTGAGCATATAGATAGGGAAGCCTTCTTCGGTCAGAGGTTCCGGATCGCAGTAGCGGAACAGGAAATCCTCTATTCCTTCGATGAGCTCACCTTTTGTTCGGAGATAGCGAGCCAGACGGTAGGCATCCAGACTTTCCACCATTACACAGCCTTCAATATTGCGGCAGCATGCCCCGCATTGACGGCAGGAAAAGGGAAACTGGTCTTTGGGGCGGACTGGTTGGATCTCATTCATGATTTCTTCATTCATTTTGTTCCTCCATAAAAAGAGCCGTGACGGAATGGTATCCGCCACGGCCAGAACTTGTGGAATAGTCAGCGGGAGCCGGCTGTTCCAAACCATTTACAGTCCCTTCACGCACATGCGGCCAATCTCACAGGGAGCGGACTGACAGCCGCCAGCGGAAAAGGGGACATGGACAGATGGTAGTGGGAGTTCTGCGTTTCAAAACGGACGCAATCCTCCGACTCCTCCAGAATCGTCACCACACGCGAAGTATGGTAGATGTTTCCTCCGGCGTGCAGAAGCGCACCACGCCCAACAGACAGCGGACGCAGCAGAGAGCCATTCAAAACGATCTGTTTCTTTTCTTTCTTCATTCGGTTTGACCTCCAATCTTTTTGAAAATGTGGATGTAAGGGTATTTCTTATCTGTAATGGGTTCATCCATAGCAAATATCCAGCAGCACATCGTGGACTTCAGCCAGCAACTCTTTAATGCGCCGCATGGGAACCTTCTGGGTGCGGGCAATCTCACGGAGACCATAGCCGCCCTGTTTCAGATGAACAATATCCATTTGCTGCTTGGAGACTCTGCCGGCCAGCTCGTGGAGCAGAAGATCCATTTCCAACTGCTGCATGATTGGGTCATGGGCAGGAATGGTATCTTCTAGAGGCGCACCATCGGGATATAATCCGACGTGAATACTGAGAACCTCCATATTGCGCTTGCGGCGACTTTGGTATCGATTGTAATTAGATAAAGCTCCCTGCATTGATTTCCAGCCAATTGTGGCGAAGGAATATTTCTGAAGCTTTGGCTCGTTGAAATAGCGGTACACTGCTCGGAGATAGCCAAAAATGATTACATCATAAAATTCATCTTCCGGCAGATGGTTTTCATTCAGGAACTTGTAGACCAGTCCGTGATGATCAGTGGCAAATGCCTGTTGTTCTTTGGTTAATGGTACTTCACATAACATTGTGTTTTCCTCCTTAAAAAAAGAGGGATACCTCCGGTGTGTTAAACCGAAGGTATCCCTTTGTTCATGTGTCATGTGGTGCAGGTCACATCAAGATACTTATGCGGGCAGCTGCTCGCAGTCACCATTGATCTGGCTGACAGTATAGTGACCGTCTGCCGGCTCGTTGGTCATGGCGCCAGGCTCGATTACATAATCGCAGCCGGTGTCGCGCTGCTCCTCAGTGATCTCGGCACGCTGCTGGAGCAGGAGTTTGATTTGCTCCTTAAAGCTATTGGCGTAAGCCCGGATTTGAGCCAGCTCCTCGCCCTGGAAATCCTGCAGCAGTTTGAAGGTAGCAACACTGTAGTCATTGGTGCCGTTGTTCTCACGCTTGAGACCAATCTGCACGATACTGCCGTAAGTGGCGCGGCGGCGGAGCATGAAGGCCCGGTTCAGAAATTCCTTGAAGGGCTTGATGCTGGTAGGAGGCAGATTTACCTGCAGAGGCATGTACTCACCACTGCGAAGCAGGTAGAGCACACGCATATTTTTACAGGCTTTTCCCTTGCTGCCATCAGGTGCAGAACCAAAGCGGTTCATCACGCAGGCAGCACAGGCGCCTCCGGGAGTGCCGATGCCAACCTTGCCATCCACAGAAGAACAAAGCGGCGTGGTATCGTCGTCATATTCGCTGCCAGCCGGCCAGTAGGCGCAGGTGGCGTGGTTATGCAGAATGACGCCTACCAGAGTCTTTTCATAGTCGGGATTGTCCGGATCATCGGACGGCATCTCAAATTGGAGTGTGCCGCCGGCGGGAATCTTGACACGCTGAAAGCTCATCTGCAGACCATCGGCGTCCTCAGCCAGTTCCTCGGCGCTGAAATCGCCTTCGATCATAGTGGGGAGCATGAATTTTTCCTGTTTCATCAAATCGCTGTTCTGATTATACATAGTGGTTCCTCCTTAAAAATGTGATGGTTGCAGATGGTCAGGCGACCATCTGATTGATACGGTTCCACTGCTGCCGGGGCATGGACAGGATATTGTATCCAATCCCCTCCAGGGCAGTGGCGCGGTCATAGCTGTCCACATCCTGACTAAAGCGTGTTACGGCATTGGATAGCCCATAGAGGGTCAGATCCTTGCCTTCAATCAGACGCTGCAGAACGCCGGTGCTTTCTTCCTCGGTGATATTGAAATCCTTGCTTGCCAGACGGACAACGCCGGGAATATCAGTGGTATTCATCTGAACGGTTGTGGCTTCACGCATCATGCCAACTACCCGTGTAAACCGCGTTTCATCCACGGCGGCCATCACGGTATCTTTGATCTTCATGGCAAATGCGTGGTCATCAGCGGCCAATGTCTCCTGTGAGAACAGTTGGAAGTTTTCATCTGCCTCATTGACCCGGCCGATGTGAGTGCGGCGAGTCTGGGCATCGTTGACGACCATGCCGTTACTGCATACCAGCCGATAGACCAAAGGCTGGATGTTGACGGAACCCAGTCCAACCTCACTATTGCTGATGATAACGCCGGACTGCACAATGTCACCGGGTACAACTTCGGCTTCAAGCCGCTTGTTGACTACTTTGATGTACATACGGCTGTCCGTGATCTGGCAGCTTTCAAAATAGGCGTCCTCCATTTGCTGAATGACAGGAAGGACGATTTCTGCAATGTCCAGGTTGTCAATGCGGCGATAGCGGTTGCTCAAAAACGCCCGTACAGTGCCATCCAGGGTGCGGACCATACGCTGGGTCGGTTCCCGCTGGAACCAGGAATTCACATTCTCTGCCAGCAGTTCCGGATAATCGGAAAGCATACGGTCATAGTAAGCAGCCGGAATCTTCAGATGTGTGCCGATCTGCCGATGGGCAATCTGGTTGATCTCCAATGGCTCCACCAGTGGGTCATCGTGGTCATCAAAGGTGTGGAGATAAAGTTGAGAACCAAAAGGTTCTACTTGAAGTCGCCTGGTATCAAGCAAATAGTCTTGCTTGAGTTTGGATTGGCGTTCAATCTGCTGTGCCATTTCCACGATGGTAAGTCCTGATTTCATTCGTCAAGTTCACTCCTTTCTCTGTGTTCTTTGTCAGCAGAAGCATTACCAGGATACCTGAATACCCTGGGCAGTGACTTCAGCCGCCAGACCATTGCTTTCCAGTACCTCTGTCAGACGGGGCCAGTAGACCTTCTGGGGAAAGTT
The DNA here is from genome assembly GCF_003480105.1 of Clostridium sp. AM42-4. NCBI lineage: Bacteria > Bacillati > Bacillota > Clostridia > Eubacteriales > Clostridiaceae > Clostridium > Clostridium sp. AM42-4. The sequence goes on along the minus strand of NZ_QUIK01000010.1, from coordinate 74,578 downwards.
GTTCAGATGCTCCTGAGAAACAGCATCTTCGCCCTGCTCAATGCAGATATCACCGTCTTCCCGAAGCGTCAGTTTGCTGTGTCCACGGGAATTAAGGTCGGAGATCAGTGCTTCCAGTACAGAGCGTCCCTGCGTTTCATACCAGATACGGGGATCAACAGGCTGCCTGTTCGGAGGTGTTGCATCATCCTCGTTTGTTTCTCCGCCGACCTTGGATAGCGGAATGATCTTGACCATATCGCATTTGATATTGGCGTTCTGATCCAGTGTCACATCAGCGTGATCAAACTCGTCAATGCCAAACACACGGATGCGGCCGGTACCGCCATTGCGGATCAGCTGCTCCGGCTGCTTTTCACACCACTCGAAGGTGGCTTTCGGATAAGCAGAGCGCAGATATGCCAGAATACGATGGTTGGTGTGGCGAACCAGCAGGTCATCGGAGCTGGTGCTACCCAGATCAGGGATCTCAAAACTTCTTGTCTGGATGCCTTCTGCATGGAGCTGTCTGGTGCGCTGCTGACGCTGGCGACGCCGTTTAGCCTGCTGCATATAGGGGAGCAGCAGGATCAAAACTACCCACAGTCCCCAGAGAGTGAAAACGCCCAGAAGCAGCCAAACCTGCCAGGGCCCGCGTACCAGAGCCATAATTGCGATGACTGCACCAATCAGGATCGTGATGCTACCGCTCAAAAGTCCTCTGTCATTATTCATGTTTGATACCATCCTTTTTTCTGAATTTGTTGGAGAACAAAAAAAGAGGGACCGCACCAAGCTTTCAGTTTCATTCTGAAAAACTTGATACGGTCCCTCTTGGGCGCCGAAGTAAACTACTCCGGCAGGGATTCACGGTCGCCGTCCAATACCTCTGTGAGAGGCGGTGCGGGTTCCGCAGTAATGTCCGGGTCATTCTCCTGTCTGTTCGCTGCGGCGGGCTGTTTGGGGAGGAAACCAAAGTCATTTAGACTGACCTTCAGCTTCTTTTCCAATTTACCGTCCTTCATGCGAACATCTACCAGCCGCTGTGAGCCGGCAAGCCAGATCATACTGCCTTTTTTGACCTTGAATTGCATGAGCCGGGTGACATCTGCATCCCAGGCCCATACCTGATAGAACTGCGTCCAGTTTTTGGTGCGTTCCATCAGATCAAAGCATACATAGCTTTGTTTGGACTGGCTTTCTTTGGGTACAAGGTCGTTCATGACGCGCCCGAACACAAAAATCTGTGCCATAACACTCCTTTCTGCCATTGGCATTATTATCTATATAAAAAAGTGCCAGTAGTTTTTCGGCCCTAAAAGGGCGCAAAAAATCACTGACACTTGCATACAAACTTAACAGCGTGTGCAATGCAGGCTTTTGGCCTACGGTACAGATCAAAAAGACCTGTATTCCCAAATGGGATACGCACAAAAATCAATTACAGATACAGTATAGCACTGCATCTTGTGCCTGTCAAGATGTAAAACGCTATATATAGATTTGTAGCCAGTGACAAGTACGATATGTAGTAGTTGAAAAGGTTTTACTCTGTAAGATGGTTCATAACACGGTAGTAGTCATCCAATAGGTAGAACTGAGTCTTTGTTGGGGATGCCGTTTGATAGTCAAAGATCAGACCGTACAGGCTGCCGGTACCATCTACTCCCAGAGGACCAAACCAGCAGGACATTGTATGGCCGTTGAAATACCATAGCTGCAGGTCATTATATTCCGATTCGGTAACGAGTCCTTTGCGTGCCAGCCGAAGGGTCTCATCTTCACTGATCAAAGGATGGGACAGAAAATGGCGGTAAAGAATATCGGACATACCAAGTGCCTGCTGGTAGGTAAGCGGGTTGGGATTGTTCAGCCACCAGCGGGTCAGCGCTTCAAAGTCATGGATGACTGGGCGGGGCGTAAGGCTGCGGAATTGTTTTAGAAAAGCGGTTACTGTTTCCGGAGCAGCTGGAGCCGGTACGGGTATTTCCTGCACACAGTTATTGAGAAAGGCAAACGCGATTTTCTCACCGGTTTTGTCCTCCAGTATCAGTCCGAAGCGTGACAAAGGGGCGAGCAGGAAATGCTCCAGCGCAAAGTTTTCCTCCAGAAAGCGATAGACTTTATATTGTTCAATGGTATGGGGTTTATACATAGGAAACCCTCCTTTCCTTGATCTACCCAATAAATAGGGACAGAAGGAATGTATTCTGCAAAATATAAGGAAATCAGGCGTTGGTCATTGTGATTTGCAAAATGCCCTTTAAGAAAGCGAGGTGGCTCAAAACCACCTCGCATTTTTAGGATTCAGAGGACGGATCGGGATGCTCCTCCGGCTCGCTGATTGCTTCATAGCCCAAAAAGCTGTTCGTTGAAAGTGCTGCGTCCAGATAGTCATTTCCAACGACAGGCCGTGACCCTTTCTGAAAGTAAAATCGGTAGGGCTCGCCTATTTTAAGCAGGGCCGATTTACTGAGAAGCAGTGTGATCTCTATGCCATGGCTGTCTATCAGATGTACTTTGCGGTAGCGGCGGAGCATAGGTGTACTGATACCGGCGCAGATGCCTTCCACTACCTCGTAGTTCTTATGTGCTGCAGTCGCCCAGATTCCTCTACAGGATATAAGACAGGCGCAGAGTACGACAATCCCCAATGCCAGCAGGATATGATCTTTAGTCGCCACGCAGATGATGACGCTGATTCCCGCACTGGCGATTCCGGCCAGCAGAGTGAGCAGAAACTTTCGCTGCAATACAGTGGGAAAAAGAGTCCATTGTTTCATCATGCTCATACCCTCTCAAAGATAATCTGCTGCCGCAGATAAAGATTGGCAACGGCTAATGTTACCGGCTTGCTGCTCTGGCTGATTTTGACCATGCTTGCAATGTTGTCACTGGTGGTCGTTTCATCTCCGTAGAGGGAATCCAAAAGCGCACATTCATTGGGGAGGCGGGAAATATTTTTATCTATGCACTTGATGATCTCTGCAGTGGAGAGCAGGGCTTGTCCGGCAAGGCGCATGACCAGAGCTTCGTATTTGGTGCGTTTATCTTTCTGGAACAGTTTCCGCGCAGCGGATACCGGAACATGTGCCAGCAGCGTCAGCTTGACAAAAGAGGCGAGCCGGAGGAAGAACGGTCCGCTGGTTGGGATAATGCTGAGCGAACCAAGCAGGTCATACAGAGCATCGTATTCTGTTTCACCGCTGCCGGATACCAGAAGACCGCGGGTAAGCAGTCGGTTTGTACAGTCTTCCCAAGAACGCTCGGTACAGTAACCGGATGCGGTGGCTAGCTTTTCGTATTCTTGTGCGATGTCATCCCAGCGCAGGATTCTCCAGTTGAGCATGCTCCAAATCACCATTTCCTGCATATCGACCATGTATTCCTGACCGCCTAACAGGATGATTGGACAACTGCGGTTGCAGCCGTTTGTCCTTCGTTCAAACCGGCCGACCGCAGTGTATAGGGTTTTGATTGCCATATTTCGATACCTCCTTTTTATACATATCCCTTACTGTTATTGATGCTGATTTTCAACAAATCAAAGCAGGCAGGTCAAAAAGTCAGGGTCGTTGCGAAGTTTTTCCAGTGAGCGGGAAATCCAGGCACCCACATGGGAAGGAGGGACTTGATAGAGGGCGGCGATGTCTGTAATGCGCATTCCCTGAACCTTCAGTGCTAGCGCTTCGATGCCGAGTCTGGCAACGCCCTGATAGTTCTGTTTGCTGGCTTCCAGCAGATCAAGGGTCTCCAGACGAGAAAGGTGGGAGTCAAAATGGTCGTCGGGCTGGTCTATCTGTTCTCCATCTGCAGCCAGTTCGCCCTGTTCTCCGATGATTAGCCGACTGATGTGCCGTCCCTGACTACATATTTTGCGGCAGTAGGAGAGGAGTCCATTTTTCACAACCTTTTTGGCGTAGGTTGAAAACTGTGCCTGTCCGGCATGGTAGGTAAAGGCGGCCTTGCAGAGCCACAGGCACCCTTCCTGAAACAGATCTCCATACTCCAAACCACAGATGCCGGGATTTACATGGATGTTGTTGACAATGACCCAGTGAACGATGGACAAGTTTTTTTCTACCAGAGTCTGCTGGTCTTTGGTAAGCTTAAAGTTTTGCTTCATCAGGCTTCACCTCCGTTCAGGCAGCACGCCCGGATGTGTACGCCGGAGCCTGCTGACAGAGGGAAATGACTTGCTCACACATATATTCGGAAAACTGGCCGATGTGAGTCTGGCGCGCATCCAGCCCCAGCTTGGCTTGCAGCCAGATATAGACCTCCCATTTTTCCATATGGCAGTCCTGCTGCAGTTTTTTTAGGGCACGATGGGCCAAAATGCGTTTGTGGCGCAGATCGCCATTCGCCAGTGTCCCCATTGGGAGCAGTGTGCGCTCATGAGCACTGACATAGGCATTGCAGGCCGGCCATCTGTCGCAGACATACAGGTACTTCCCTCTGGTTTGCGGGGTAGATCCATACACAAGGCTTGCAGGTCGAAGAGAAGCGTGCGCATGACAGTACGGACATTTGATTTGCTTTTGTTTCAATAAAATCACCTCCATTACGCGCCGATGACGGCGGCATTGCGTCTTAACAGGCAGAATCATCCGAAGTAGTTATCCCGGTCTGGGCATAGCTGTAAAAATGGACATACATGGTCCGAAGAGGTATGCCATTCCAGAAACTTGGTATAAGCAGTCCGGAACGAGCGGCACTCCAGAATTGCAGAGCATTCTTCGGGGTCTACTGCTTCTCCACTCAGCTTCCGCACTGTCTGGACGGACAGAAAGATCGGCTGACAGCCTGCGTCTGTTGCCATCAGGAACCCCTCACAGGATGCCTGCCGGATCATTGGACAAAGTGAACCGCTGCAGCGGATGAACAGGGCGTTACGCCAGTTACCCCGGACTGCCTGCAGAAAGGAATAGAACTGACACGGTTTTTGATTCATGCTTTCACCTCCGTTACAGTACATTTGCATTTCTAAAAATAAAAAGGGGGCCAGCTGCAGAAGTTCTGCAAACTGGCCCCTGATTTGGTGCTTAGGAGAACAGACTTTCAATCTCCTCAGTGATGCGGGGGATGACCGTATCGTTGAAGATGAGGGTCAGAGCCGACAGGAGCAGCGCACCCAAAACTACGGCGATAATGATCTTGACGGCGTCCGAAATGTAAAAATCGCCGCGCTGATTGGACAATGCCATACGGCCGCAGTTGAGCAGATAGTTGGCTTTGGTATAGATACGGGTCGTGAATTTTCTCATGGGTAACCTCCTGTTATATGTTTGATGATTGAGTGGATGGTATATCAAGTCCACCGTCTGTTAAGCGCGGCGGATAGGCTTGATCAGATTGTTCTTGTTGGAACGGGGCCGGTTCGGATATGCTTTAGGCCGTTGGAACAGCAAGCAACGAAAGCGGCGTTTTTTGGTGCCGGTATCATTCGGCGGATAAAATTTCTTTTTGGGCATAGGCATTCTCCTGTAAAAAATGAAGCCGGGCTGATGAAACAGTTCGGCTCGGTTCAGATGAAAAGAAATGATGTGCCTACCGCTATGGAAAATCGCTTGGGTACAAATGCTCACCTCCCTGTGTATCTGTCTTCCATATGAGGAGCAGGTATGAAAACGCCCGGAAGTACCATGGCGGATGCCGATTAGCCAAAGAACGCCCCGAGCGAACTCATAACCTCGGTACAGAGCACCACCAGGTAGATGATCATAATGCAAATCAGCATCATCATAGAGTAGCGCTGAATCTTTTTGGGGCGCTTGGCAGCTTCCTTTTTCAGATTGTTCTGCTCGATCTGACGCATATCGAAGGTAATCATTTTGAAGTACATCCGCTGGTCATCACCGCGCAGGACACCAATCAGGCCACGGATCACATCGGATAGCATGGGGCTGCCAATGCGGGTTTCAAATCGAATGAGAGCATTTTCATAGTTGCCGGTCTTCATATCAGCAATGGTCTGATCCAGTTCGGCACCGAAGTCTTTCCCAGCCACACGGCGGTAGGAAGTCAGGATTTTAAGCACATCCCTATCATTTTCAAGGCTTTGTCCGACGGTCAAAGCAAATCGGGGAATCTCGCCCTCGATCAGTTTGCGGCGTTTTTTAACAAAATCAAAGGCTGCATAGTAGGTTGAAAACCACAGTGCCACCGCAAGGCCAATCAAAATAGGCACCAGCAGTGGAATAAGAAATGCCATGGGGATGGCACACAGGCCAACTGCCCCTGCAGTTACCCAGGCTCTGGCCGTATAGACCTCTGGGGTAAGCTGCAGACCTGCAATGTCCAAAGCGCGTTGCACCTTATTGCGCTTGAGCCGGTCCAGCCGCAAATAAGGGGCGATCCAACCGGCGATTTTTGTCACATAGACATCAAGCAGCTTTTCGTTTTTGGTGCCTTGCTGTTTGCGGGAGAGCATCATCATTTGTGAGGTCTTCTTGGTCGGGATGTCCACAAAGGCGCAGGTCAGGTTGTAAACGGCAAAACCGAAGAAGATGATGGCGATGAGCGCCAGAAAGGTCATACGCTGTCACCTCCATATTCGATGGGCTTGCTCAGTTTCATGATCTGGGTCAGCGCAAACAGGATGATGGCTGCGCAGATCGCCAGTGCAATTTTGCCCGGTGTGGTGAAGATAAGGGTGTGGAACCAATCCTCATTCAAGAAATAGAGCAGCGGCACATTGGCGATAACCAGAAATATCATAGTGATGGCTTCACGTCGCGGCCCTTGCATCATTGCCTCCAGTTCCGACTGCACCACACGCACATCGGAGAATTTCTGGTTGATGGTAGGAAGGGTATTCTTCATACTGCGGTCGGACTGGCACTGGATGAGGGTGCCGCACCATTCATGGAAGACCCGGTTGGGAATCTTCATCTTCAGGCTGTTGATAGCGCTGGTGATGTTGGCATTGATCAGTTCCGCTTCATAAACGAAGGCTTCAAAGTTGGCTTTTACCGGCTCATTGATATAGGGCAGGTTTTCCTTGACAGAACGGATCAGATCCTCGGTACGCAGGTAGGAAGTCGTGATGATGGAAATAGCGGTTTCCAGTTCTTCATTCAGGTGCTTTTTATAGCTGGCGGCAGTGCTGCGCAGATACCAGATCGGTATAAGAGAAAAACCGATACCCAGAATGGGCACCATGTACACATTCCCAATCAAAAGGGCAAGTACAGCCCCCACAGCGAACAGGATCAGGGACAGTCGTTTTACCGCTTCATAGCGGTCCGCCCGTCCAGTGCCCTTCAAGATCTGTTTCAGTTCGTAATCCTGATTAAAAAAGCCCTTGGCTGGTGTACCCAGAAGAACATTCAGTTCATCCGACAAGGTGGCGGATTTTCGCTGGGAGCGGAAGAGGGCGTCAATAAAATCACCCGGCTTCACACCAAACAGAGCCAAAAGCCCGGCACTGAGCAGGATAAAACAGATAAGATAGATCCATTGCAATTAACCCACCTCCTTTGGCGGCTGCATGAATTCTTCCAATTCCTTGTTGGAAATGCCATTGTCCAACAGCCTTTTTTTTAAGGAATCGGAGATCAAGCCGATTTTTTTATGGTGCCCCACCACACGGGTTTCACCACGGTCATCAGTTACATTGTCCTCCACTTCATATTTGTATAGGGAATGGGCGATCAACCGCCCGTCCTGGTAGTCCTCGCCCTCGATGATTTCCATGATCTTACGGGAACGGTCCTCCAGCTGCTTGGTAAAGACGATGATGGGATACGCCTCTACCATGATCTGCATGAGGATGGAGTCATCCATGTTGTACTTGCGTTTGGCAAGGGTCATCATCCTGCGGTAAGTACTGTTGCAGGAGTTGGAGTGGATGGTGGTACATACAGTATGGCCGGTACGGGAACTTTCGGCTGCGGACAGGCTTTCTGCCGCTGACCGCATTTCACCTACACCGATGACATCCGGATGCTTACGCAGCACCCGCTCCAGAAGAAAATCCTGATTGATGTTCAACGCAGGGTTCTCGCTGGGGCGGGTCAGCAGATGTACTACGGAATTAAGGATATTGCCCTGCGCATCCCGCTTGACCAGATCAAATTCGCGGCTGCCTTCTTCAATGGTAATAAGGCGCCGGTTATTGGGCACATTGGACAGCAGCCAGGCCATGATCGTGGTTTTGCCGGAGCCGGTGGAGCCAGCAATGCAGACGGACACCCCATATCGGATACAGGCAGTCAGAAAGTGAAGCATTTCAGCGGTGGCACTGCCGGAGTTCAGCAGTTTTTCTTCACTGACGGTCTGTTGGTTGACAATACGGATGGAGGCATTGACGCCTACATCTGCATCCACAATGGGAGTTTTGTCCACCGAAATGCGGATGTTCTTGTCCAGAAATCCCACAATGCTGGGCATGGTGTCATCAATGACCATGCCGCAGGCGTTGAGCATCCTGCGGATCACATCGATGGCGTGCTGGGGCGAACTGAATTTATCAGGGATCTTGATGCTGCGCCCACTGGATTCGATTACTTCAATGTCGTTGTAGGCATTGATGTTGACCTCCTCAACACCGGGTTTATAGATCCATTTCTTCAAAAAGGAGTAGCCGGCCATATCCTCATAGAGCTTGGAACACAGTTCTTTTGTAGAGAGCCCGTCAAGGGCATACTTTCGCTTGACAATGTAGTGTTCCATCAGTTCTTTGAGCAGGCTTGTGGCACGCTCTGCATTGCCTTCCCCGGCTTCGGCAATGGTGGAAGCATGGTTTTCGGCAAAATACCGCTGCACATCCTCCAGTACCTGGTCATAGGTCAGCTCCTGATTGGCGGCCGGTGTGAAGAATATATCATTCAAATTACTCATCGGCATCCTCCTCACATTCATACGCCGCATCATCCTCTGACTGCTCGGCCAGTTCCATTTGCTCCAGAATTTCCAGTACCTTGTTCAGTGAAGCAGTGTATTTGGGGTTACAGTAGGTGATAGCCTTGAACATACCGCCTTCGGTAGCACATCGGTCGATCTCCTTACTGTAGGGAAGCAGGCCGTCAAACCCGCCAATGATATAGCCCATTTCATCCAAGGCGTGGAAGGGACGGGCCAGACCGGCGAATGTCATATGCTCAGAAAACCGGAAGCGCTCGTCCACAAGCAGAGGTTGATGGGCTTTCAGGTAGTTGATGCCCTTTAGGTCCGGGGTGAGGATACGGATGACCACATCGCCGGCTTCAATGGCGGCGGGAGTGAACACATTGGTCATGCTGGTGCTGCAGTCCAGAATGACGAAATCTACCAGTTTGGCGGCAGCATGAATGAGCTGCAGTACCATGGTATATTTGACCTCTGGGTAGCTCAGCGGGTTTTCTCCTGCCGCATAGCCCATCATCCCAATGAAGGGATAGTTTTTCAGCACTGTCACATGACTGGCAACCAGAGATGTATCAATCTCCACACTGCTCAAAACCTGGCCGATAGAGGTATTGGTCTGGATGATCTGCTCCGGCAGCCAGACCGGCAGCATAGGGACATTCATATCGGCATTGATAATGATGGCTTTCCGCTTGTCCCGGGTCAGGGCTTTGGCCAGAATACAGCAGAACATGGATTTGCCGCTGCCTGGGCTTCCCCAGACGGTGATAACTTTACCCATAACGAAGATCCTCCTTCCTTGATTTGATTATTCTGCCGAGGGTGCAGTTTCATTGGTGGATTGTGCAGTCTCTGCATTTACCGTTTCCTGGGGTTCACCTTCAGCGTCAGAATTTTCCGTATCTGCAGCTTCTTCCTCAATCAAAGTTTCGGGGAAGTAGATTTCCTGCAGAGTCTTATCCTGCTCGGCAAGCAGCTCATCTGCCAGTTTGTCATTGTTGCGGGAGATAAGAGCCACATGAGCTACGCCGTCATTTTCAAGACCGGTAATGATCTTCGCCTGTTCAGGGCTTGCCAGCACAGTGATGGTGGCTGACTGCTGTTTTTCTTCATCCTCCGTGGGCTCCTTGGCATTATCCACATTGATGCCGTCTGAGTCTGTGACGGACAATACTTTGACAAAACGCAGTTCCGGTACTTCGGCCGCCGTATCAAGAAAGTGGTAAATACGGATGATGTCACCGGGCTGAAGCTTGTCAGAGAGGCCGGAAGCAAGTGTTTTAACGGTCAGCGAGATAGCAACCTTACCGGAAGGGATGCTGTTGAGCGCCACATCGGACGAAACCGGTACAGAGCTGATCTTGCTGGTAAGGATATAGTCACCCACAGCCAAGTCGGCGGTAGCGTAAAGACCATTTACATCAGAGAGCTGATGGGCGATGTTGGAGGGGAGGTTATAGCCCCCTACCTCAACCACCTCGGCATTTTCTGACGAGATTTGCTCGCCTTTCAATACCGGCTGGGTGATACGGACGATTTCCTCTTTTCCATTGGTCTGACGGGCGATGGTTGGAAGTGCCACGAAGGCGATAACTGCCGCCAACAGCAGAGAGAGGATACCGAAGATGAATCGGTTATTCAGTTTCATAAGCGTTGTCTCCTATCTTAAAATAGTTGGGCCAGGGTCGCTGTACAGCAGCCACAGGCGAGAAATGGCAGGAACGGGACAGCAAGGGGCTGCCCAGTTCGATAAAGCCGCCTGAGAAGAAAGATCACAGGCATTGCGGTAACAGCGGCAGTCAGAAAGACCAGTGCCATGCCGGAAGGGCCATAGACCAGCCCTAATATCCCGCAGAACTTGATATCCCCGCCGCCCAGGCCAGTGCCGTTTGTTGCCAGTGCAGCTGCCAATGGAATACAAAAGCCGAGCAGGGCGCCTACCAGGGCATGGGTAGCGACCGGCCAGAGGAAGAGCGGCGGGAGCCCATGATTTAACAGGAAATACCCCTGCAGGACCGGCGCCAAGGCAGCTAAGGGGATAAAAAAGACGAGTGCCCGGTCAGGCACCCGTCTGTAAAGCACATCGTAGACAGCAAAGCCGGCCACCACAAAAAATATGGTAAGCAGGTAAGCTGTCCAGAGGTTATTCTCGATTGGTATACCAGTCATCATAAAGGCTCCCTTGGATCGAAACATAGTCATTTAGGTTGATGGATAACATGCCGTCAGGAGTCCAGGTATCCCACACCTGTGTATAGATGGTGTAGTCGGTGGCATCGGGGAACCACAGCGGTGTGAAATGCACTGTCCGGTCATAGGTAGAAAACTCGTTGGGCTTGAAGATGAATTTTGCACTTTGGCCGCCGGAACGCTGCAGAAGCCGCAGATAGGTCTGATACTGGAACTCAGGAAATACGGAAAAAGCGGTTTGAGGATAAGTAATGTGGCTGGTCGGGGCATCTGTGGACAGCGTTGCCCGCACTTCGGTTTTAACGCCGTACCCGCTTTTCATCGTCTTGCCGGATGCTGTGGGTACAATATCGTCTGGCATTAGGGACATCTCGCCGCTGATGGAAGCGGAGTAGCCCGTATATTCGTATTCCCAATATCCTTCATCAACCCAGTGCCCGCCATCTTCACCGTGGTCGCACCATACCCATACAGGCACCCAGTAGCAGCTCCAGACGCCCCAGTTGGCAGTGAGCTTCTGCGTTTCACTGGGGAGGGGCGGCACAGAGTAGCCGGGATTCGTGTCGGTTGCCACAGGGTCAGGCGGAATGTGCTCATTCAGATCCACGATCTTTGCGACAAAGGTATCCTGAGCGGTATAGGCGCCGCTGACAGATACTGTAATGGTCACGGTCTGTGGGGTGGAGGGGGTATGCCATTTGACCCAGACTACCTGACTGTCACCGGCTGGGATCACTATATCATTGACCCGGTAGGTGATGCCGAGGATATGGAAGGTAACCGATGCCGGATTATCCGGCGTCAGATCCTGATCTGTCCGCAGTGTGACGGCGGTGATCACATCCGTATCTACTCGGTATTCGACATCAGGGGCCTCAATTTCTCCTTCCGGCGGAGCTTCATCAAACCAGACGATACCAACGCCAAGGGTGCTGATGATGTCGGAATTGTTCTGCTTTCCAGTGGTGCTGCCTGTCCAGGCGGAGATGCCAAGGTCGCTGAATTCCAGGAACATTGACAGCGGCAGATTTTTATGGGTAAGCGAGGTCATGGTTTTCCGCAGATTGCCGCCGGACATCTGATCATACAGGCCGGCTTCAGTAGCTGTCATACAGTAGTACTGGCCGTTGTGTGTGAAATAGGCAATGGGCTCGATCAGCAGCTTGTACTCGCCGGCAATCATCCGCTCATAATCGACTCCGGCTGCCTGAGCGACCATCATGCACGCATATTCAGAACAGAAATACCGTTTGATGGCTTCGATGTTGCTCTGCCCCTTACTGCTGACGATTGTGGGCATAGACTGTGTAGGTCTAATGCAGGAATAGGCAACGCCGGACTGGAGGGAGAGACCGGCGCCGCCCAGGTATTGCAGTTTGTTGACTTTCCCAAAATGGAGAAGATTGGTCTTCTGTGTCCGGTTTGAAAAGTCCAGCGGAGAAGATACGGCAGTTCCGCTGGATGCGTCAACAACAGTAATACGGACGCCATCGTTGCCTGAATTCCAGAAGTTGCTGCTTGTGCCGTGACCCATGCTGCCACCGCCGCCATCTATGTTTCCATTTCCGCCCGTTGCAAAGGCAGAGGAGGGGAATAGACAGAAAACAAGGGTAAAGCAGCATAGGAAGGCGAGAAGTCGTTTCAAATACATCACGCTCCATTCCTTTTGAAAATAGGAAGGCCGCCACAATCCTGTGACGGCCAAGTAGTGCCATATTCAGTTGTAGTAAATCAGCCCATATTGCCGACCTGTTTGTTCAGATCTCCATCGCTGTCACCGGTGGACTGCTGTACATTGCCGGGAACAACCCAGCCAAACACCGGATCATATACAGCTCCATTTCCGTTGCTGGAGCCTGGAACCGGCTCATTGCTGGGCGGCGCTTGCTCGGCGGGCGGGGCAGTGACCTCCGGAACTGACGGGTCGGGATTGACGGTATGCTCCTGACCAGGATCTTTGATTTCGGTCTTACCTTCCGGCACCGGAGGAGGCGTTTCTTCAAGCTTTTCAGTATCGGTGAAGTCGATCACAACCTCATCCTCCGTTTGGGAGGTTACTTTGGGATATTCTTCTTCGGCATCTGTGGACTGGCCGGGAGCATAAGCATCTGCTCCATTATCACCATCTGTCTGTGTGCCGCCATCTGACCAAGCGCCGGTGACGCTGCTGGGTGGGGATTCATCCGGTCTAAAATCTCCGGTACGGTCGCGGCTTACGAACCAGCAGACACCCAGAATAGTGACACAGAGGAGAGCCAGCGAGGAAACAATAAAGCCTTTGGATTGGAAAAACTCCTTCATATTTTACATACACTCCTTTTTTGCTGTTATATAAAGCCTATACGGTAGAATGTGCCGGGCTTTCAACAGTATTGTTAGAATTTTGTGTTGTGGTAGCCTGTCAGCTCCACCCGTTGGGTGATAGCCGGATAACTGTGACCGAACATCTGCACATAGAACTCCACATCACAGTAAAAGATGTACTCAACCCGTCCATCCTCTACATTGAACTCCAGACTGATGTTGGAAACCTTGTAATCCTCCGTTGAAAGCGGAATCTTGGAGTCCAGGCCGCCTGCCACTGTAGCCTCCAGCATGTCGGTATAGTCACTGCTGGAGTAAAGGGTATTTAGGTACTCTTCAAAGTTGGTTTCACGCTGGGAGCGGTAGGTGTCTGCATAAATCGTGCCGCTGAGGTTATTTAACTCCATTTTAGCGCCGTTGCGGATGTTGATGCAGGTGATCCGGATGGAAGCGTACAGGAGCAGGAAGGAAATCAGCATCACGATACCTACCACAAAAAAGCAGGCGAAAAAGGTGATCTCGCCCCGTTCGTTTCGCAGCGGCTGTTTCAGCCGCAGGAATATACGTTTCATAGGTCACCTCACTTCCAGTAGTGCTCACTGACGCCGCTGCCACGGGCAACCACTGTGATGTTTACCAGGTCAAAATTCCAGAACCCGCCCAGTTTGGCATCTCCCTCGATAGTAATGAAGAAGGGGGTGCCCAACTGGATGGCATTTGTCATACCGGATGGCCTGGGTGATGTGTAGGTAGCGTCAATGGAGTAGGAAATATTTTCGGCTCCTTCGATCTGAGAACTCAAAAATTCAAACAGCTCATCGGTCTCGCCGTTGACGCCGCCGGAAAGCTGGATTTGTTTGACCATCTGATCGGCGGCATGGTCAAGTTCCTGCTTGGTGGAAATGATGCTGAACAGGTCGATAATGAAGGCCAGCAGCAGGACAGCGATGAAGATAAAGACCACCGTACTGAAATAGTTGGCCTCGCCCCGCTCGTTGTTCAGCATTTTCCGGGCTTTTTGAAAGAGAATAGAAACCACCACCTTTACTGAAATTGAAAACAGCCGCTCCAAACCGGAGCGGCTGCTATGCAAAGTTTTGACTGTATCAAGTATAACAGATATGGATTTACGGCGAAAGGGCAGGACTGTGCCAATGTAGAGACAATTTTGTGCCAACCATGTTTCTTTGAAACATTACAGCAGTGATTCCACCAGCTGATAGATGTCGGTAAATGGATTGACAGCAATTCCAAACGGTTTGCTGCTGTCATTTTGAAGATGGTATTGCTCTACACGTTTGGCGTTCTGAATCGCAATGGCTGTATGCTCTGCTAACTGGTTATATACATCGCCAGCTTTCTCATAATCAGGGAGATAAGTGGTCAATGCGTTTTTCACTGCGGGATAGTCTTTGAAAAATTTGGTGGTGTACTGGAAATGCAACAGATACCAAAATTCAAAGCAGGGATTGGAGAGTGCAATCTGAATCCCCTTCGCATCTGCCATTTTCCTTGCCTTGGAGAGCAGACTGTCCTTTGCAGTGATGGGGTCAGGGTTGTTGTAGTTCACATCTCCATCTGCAACTACCCATACAGAGTCTCCCTCTGATACGGAAATCTGATTTTTGTTCTGATATTCCACGGCTTTCCTGATCAGGCTGAGGTAATCAGTTTCACCTCCGCTGGTGCGGCTGCCGACCACACGAATATCAATGTTTGTCTGACGGTTGCGGTAGTGTTCAAAATACTTAGGCTCAGTTTGAGAACCCTCCGTTACAATCAGAATGACAGGCTTTATTTTTCTGCGTCGCTGTCCACGCTTTTCAATTTTTCCACGTGCCATTTTACAGCCCTCCCTTGATAAAGGGGATCGCACCATAACGGCCAATCAGATAGCCCTTCTCCACCTTGGCATCCTTGCGGATGGAAAAATCGTAAAGGGAGAACAGATCGGTAGCCGCTGTTTGCTCGTCTTTTTCGGTAAACCAAATCTGATCTCTCCTCAGTACATCCAGGTCAAGAAGATTGGTGTTGTGTGATGTGAAAATCAACTGGGCTCCATTTGGATTGAACTCCACGCTGTTAAAAAGCGAGACCAGATGCTTTGTCAGAAGAGGATGCAGATGAGCGTCCATCTCGTCAGCGACAAGAAGGGTTCCTTCATCTAGCACCTTTTTTACAACACCGATCAGTTTGAAATAACTGTTGGTGCCATCAGATTCCTCTGCCATGTTCAGCGCGTAGGAAGAAGTATTTCCCTCTGTATCCTGTACCGTGTGAATGGCCTCAATATTGGTAAAGATATCATTGTGCTGAGAAGGAGCGGGTTCTGCATCACGCATCTGAAGGGACTGTATGCCAAAATCTGCAACACGCAGCATAGAGGCGATCACATGCCGGTAATCATCATCTTTGAGTTGTTCTGCTTCAAGGCCGTAGGCATCTGCAACAGAATTTTTCGTGATGATCTGGCAGGAAGCAAACCATTCCAGAACCGGAATCACTTTGGAATAGCTCCAGTTTGATGCGACAGACAGATAGAGCTTGTTGGCCGAAGTGCGATCCTTGAGAGTGTTTTGTTCATCGACATCAACGGTAAAGCGAAAATCTTTTGTGTCTTTTCGCTCAAAAATGAGTGCCTGCCTGCCATTGGGATAGTAATACAGATATTCTTCGATAACAGCTTTGTCTGTTACAGAAAAGCCATACGCATATCGGATGCCATTTGTGGTGAAGATGACCTCAAAGCTGCTGGGGCGAGAGGGTGTTTCCCGGTCAAACTTGAACGGCGAACGCTCAATGGTTTTGTGGAGCTGCTGGTTATGCGAAGTCAGCACATAATTTACCATGAACCAAAACGCATTCAAGACATTGGACTTTCCGGAAGCATTGGCGCCGTAAATCACGGCAGACTTCAAATGCTTTTTGTTTCCGTCCACAATCAGGTGCTCCGGATGTTCGTTATCCTTACTGGCAAGCAGGGATAACACGACATTATCTTTGATAGAGAGAAAGTTCTCTACACTAAATTGAATCAGCATAAAACCAACCTCCTAAATCCTTGCTATAATATATTATATCCGCGTTTTTGTGAAAAATCAACGCAAATGAAAAATAAAAATCTATATAGAGGGGTTAAGAGGATAGTCGTGTGGAGAGGATATGTGGTTGTCAATCAAAAATGACAACCACACATTAAATTACACATAAGTAATGTGCGGCTGTCAAAAATCTAATATAAAGAAAGTGGCGAGCCAATGATAGAAGGCAGCCTGGGAAGCAGTTTATTTTGCTCCCCAGGCTCTTTTGCTTACAGGTTTTGGCGGATGATCCGAGTGATAATACCTACGGCCACACCCCGCTCCATATCCAGACGGGTGACGGCAAAAGATACATCGTCCTTTTTGCCGGGCATCCGGTAGTCATAGCAGGAGTGGGCTACCGCATTGACGCCATTGGAGAGGCGCACATAGACAACGCCCTTGTGGACATCTGTGACACGGCCGGCATACTTGCCCTGGATACGGCACTTCTGCAGGTTGTCCCTGTCGGTGTTCTCGGAAATACTCTTGATGTCAGCCTTGATGCCCAAGTCCTCCAGACTGTTGCGCCGCACACTGAGAATACGGACCAGAACCTCATCGCCTACGGAAAAACGCTCATGGGCGTCACCGATCCAGTCCCAGGCAAGGTCACGGGCAAGGATGGAGGTTTCAACGCCGAAGACTTCCACGCGCACAACCTTTTCGGCCACTGCAATCACACGCGCCTGGACGATGCGCCCCTCATAGACACGGTACAT
Source organism: Clostridium sp. AM42-4 (assembly GCF_003480105.1). NCBI lineage: Bacteria > Bacillati > Bacillota > Clostridia > Eubacteriales > Clostridiaceae > Clostridium > Clostridium sp. AM42-4. Next base: position 57,453 of record NZ_QUIK01000010.1, on the reverse strand, counting down.
ACCGGCAGCATCCGTATCCAAATAGAAAATCTGGCGTTTGCGCAGCATGGCCTCCTTGCGGCTGGCAACTACGCTGCGGGTCTTGGAGTCGATACCACGCACGATGAAGTCAATGTCAGCACCGAGCATGTTGCCAAGGATCTTATTTTGGCGCAGCATAAGGTCAGCGTATTCCTGACCGGAAGGGCTGCGACCCAGATTGATCATCATTTCCTTGATAGGGATAATGACACGGAACCCCTTGTAATCCACAACTGCCACCGTCTTGCGGTTGTCCAGCTGTTCAATGCCGCCCAGCTTGCCGGTGATGATCTTGCGGGTGCGGTAGGCATTATGGATTTCATGCCAGATTACATCATCACGGTCTTCGGCAGTCTCAACATCATCCCGGCTGCGGATGGTAAGGACGGGGGCCTCGCCGCGCTGGGGGCGGGGCTGACGCCGGGGAGGAGGAGTGGGTGCAGGAGCGGCAGCTTCCTCCACGGCAGGAACGTCAGGCTCCACAGCAGGTTCCTCCGCAACAGAAATGGTTTCGGCTGTATCCGGCGACTCTGTTGTTTCGGCAGGAACTTCCTCTGTAAAAGTTTCTTCAGGAGCAGCAGCTTCTTTCTTCTTTCGGCTGGTACGCTTGGGCTTGGGAGGTGCAGGGGGTTCCTGCACAGCGTCGGCGTTATCTTCGTAAACATCAGGCGGCTGCACATCAGAGTCTTCCGGCATATCAGTGGGAGCAGCGCTTTGATCGTCTGTTTCAGCAGGTGTATCCCCGAACATTTCCTCCTCGGTAAGTTCAGGAAGGGGATCCTCAGCCATATCTTCGGCAGATGTGTCCTCCTGGGGCTGATCCATCTGCCCCAGCAGTTCGTTCAAATCCAGACCATCGCCAGCGTCTGCAGGAAGGGATTCAGGTTGAGCGGTATCGGCCGGCAGAGTTTCGTCTTCCGACATAACGGTTTCGGTAACAGGAGCGTCCTGTTCCAGAAGTTCTTTTTTCTTGGTTGCCATAGATTAAAACCTCCTATGAATTTGATAGTTTTGTTCAAGACAGGATGGAATCCTTGTCTGTGGTAATAATGCCTTCCGGCGTACCAGCAGATTTGGGAGCCGGAGCCTCTTTGGGTGATTTATCTGTGGGGGATGCCGGCTTTGTGGCTTTGCGCTTTGCCTGTTTCTTTGCTGCCGGAGCCGGTTTCGGAGCGGGCTGCGGTGTTTTGGCGGCTTCTTCTTCCAAGCGGCGCCATTCCGGTACATGGGCAGATGCTTTGCAGGAACGCAGGTACTTGGCTTCCGGGTGTTTGGAGTAATCCATTTTGTCTACCTGCAGAACCTTCTTGCCGCGGATGATGATGAGCGCCTGATCCAGAGGGAGCCGCAGGACTTCATCAGGAGTAAGTACAGGGCGTTTTCCAACACCGGAGGTCTCACGAAACTCCGGTGTATAGTTGGAGATACGCCAGGTGCCTAGCTGTTTGGATTTACTGGATACTGCTACAGAGGCAAGCCCTGTCCTGGCAGAAATAAATTCGGCAGTAAGCTGGTCTGTACAGCCTAAAAACAACTGCGCGTCACAGTTTCCAATGATTTCCTGCCACAAATTCTGCGGGTATCTGTTCTGCAATCCTGCGAGATTTTGGAACACACAGGACATGGAGATATTCCGGGAGCGTATTACGCTGAGCCGGCGGGAGAGGTCTGGGATCGTGCCGCACGCTGTCAGTTCTTCCCCAAGGATATGGACAGGCACAGGCAGTTTGCCGCCCTCGCAGTTGTGGTCTGCATATCGCACCAGTTTGATGAAGCAGAAAGATAGAAACAGCGAGGCCAGAAAATCAAAGGTGCTGTCCTGGTCGCTGGTAACGAGGAAGTAGGCACAGGGCTGCTGCCCCGGAAGCTCCAGATCGATCTCATTCTTAGCGGTAATTTTTTTGATCAGTTCAGACTGGAATACCTGCAGGCGGCTGCCCAGACCGATAATCACGCCGCTTCGCACTGTGTCGCTGGCCTGCTTGAACAGGCTGTAGGGTGCTTTGGCAGGGTGCGTGGAAGGAAGCGCCTCGAACAATGTGTCAAGTTGGGATTCTCCATTGAGGGTCAGCAGCTGGTAGACTTCGCCAATGTTGCGGTTTTCTTCCGCATAGCCTTGATCCACATACAGTACCAAGGCCTTGAGCAGATTCATCTCGCAGGCATCCCAGAAATGGTCGCTCTTGCCGTTGTTTGTGGTGTTCTTGATGATGACATCTACAAAAAGCTGGGCCATTAGTTCCTGTCCCTCAACTTCGGCAAGGCAACACCAGGAATCTGAGTTTTCAGGCGAAACGAGGTTGAATACCTTGACACAATAGCCCCGGCTGCGGAGAAATTCGCTTGACTTCTCGTACAATTCCGATTTGGGATCGCAGATGATCAATGATTCTCTGGCGCCATTTTCGCCTCGGACAGTGGCCTGAAGGATACGGTTCATACAAAACGAACGGGTTTTCATGGAACCACTGGCGCCGTAGACTGCCAGATTGCCGTTGATTCTGGTATCTTCCGGTATGCAGACTGCTTTGCCATCCAGCATACCCAGTACAACACCCTTGTGTTTTCGCAGATCGGGCACCAGATCCAGTACGCCGGACATCTCTTTGCGGGACATCCAGCCGGAGGTGCCATAAGTGCCTTTGGCGGAGTAGGAGAAATTACGGTCTTCATCATACTCGCCGGCATCACCATATCCCATGCGCATGACCATGATGAGCAGCACTGCTAACAAGCCAATGCAGATCAAGATGCCATACACGCCATAAGGCGGTCGGAGCACAGAGGAAAGGCAGAGAAGGAAGTCGGGCGAAGCGGCCAGCGGTGAAGTACCATCGCCGGGAATACCGCCGCCCTGTTTCCAGGTTGCATAGTTACCCAAAAGCTGCGCCAGAAAGCCGCCTGCGTATAGGATTGTAAGAGTGGCAAAGGGCGCTGCAATCAGGCTCACAATCAGTTTTTTCTTGTTTATGGGAACAACCTCCCCTCGAATTTTGTGAAGTCGATGGTCTGGAAGCGCACTTGGGAACCACAGTAGCTGCGAAGTACCTCTGCCTGGAAGTCAAAGCAGATCAGTGTGCCCGGGCGCTCGGATAGTTCGAGAGAGGTGTTAAAGCGTGCGATACGGGGCAGATCGCAGAAATAGCCAAACAGGACTGGTGAGCCATCCGGTGAAATGCCGTCATGCTCAATAGCCAGTCCGGGCTGCCTCGCAGTAAGACCTTGGAGCAGAATGCGATCCAGCTCCGCAGTTTTCCCAGGGTCGCACAACAGTGCAAGTATCACCTCCCCCTGATGGTCGTTGGTAAGATAAAGAAAATGCTCATAGCTGCCATCCAGCATGAAGAAATCATGTTTGCGTCCTCCGGTGCTGGTCAAAATCTGGTAAGCCAGATCCATGCTGTTGCCCAGAATCAGTCCATGAACATCCTCATGGCGAAACTGTGGGGACAGGCGCTGTTGGCAGATTACGCTCCAAATCAATGCCTTGACCCGCATTTCCGATTTGTAGCGCCACTTCATCAGGGCGCTGCTGCTGTTGTAGGTCACGAAGATGCCGGAGGGCGCAAGGAGTATTCCAGTGGAGCGGGAACTGCGGATCTTCGTGGTGTCGATCCCCATTTCTTTCACTTCTCTGGAACTGAAAAAAGCAGGATAGACAATCCTGCCGCCAGCGTAACCCTCCGGCGCAAAAATTGCCGGTTTTTCATCCCGATACACACATACACCCGCATTATCCATGGTCACATAGGTTTCTGCCAGGCGGTGTAGCCGGAGTCTTCGGTCAATTTCGCATTTCAAACGGTTGGTGTCGGTATCTCCCGTCAGGTAGCTGGCAAACCTGTCCGGTCGGCTTTCCAGCAGAGTGGCTTTGGCTCGCGGCCCCAGACGGTAGCCGCGCAGTTTATCCCGGTAATAGGTACGCAGCAGCCCGTCTTTTTTCAGTGCAGTGACAACAGACTCCAGATAATATGGACTGCCGGGAAGTCTGTTAAGCTGGTCTGTGGGGAACTCGCCGGAGATGGCAGTCAGAGAGAGAAGCTTGTACGCCATCGTGTCTGGCTGTGGGAATTTCCCAAGTGATCACCTCCTTGTGGTGTGTGGCTTTTACCGAGACTGCAAGGAACTTCGGTAAAAATCCGTGGTGTAACGACAGAAAAAAGCCCCGAAATCCGGGGCGAAATACGATGTTGCGGCAGGTCGGACAAGCAATGGCTGAAAATGCTCAAAAATCCGAGATGGATTTTAGGGTGTTTTCATGCTCAGCAAGCCAGGCGGGAAACCGCTTTTTTTCCATGACACTGATTCTGGTACAGTCCTTTTCGCCCAGCGCAGCGGTGTTGTAGGCATCGCAGAGCAGGCCGGTATCGTCAGCCATGACGAAGGTGGAGAGGACATCCAGAAGCTGCTTTTCTTCCAGATTGTCGTAGTCACGGATACGCCGGGTGGGAAGGCACTGGTCATAAACCTGCGTAAAGCACACCACACAATCGCTGAAGTGGGGCATGGGATGCTCTTTGGCGTATTGCTCCAATGAGAAGTAGAACGGGTCGAGCAGAAACTCAGTGTTTTGCCTCTGCTTGCGTTTTGGGAGCAGGCCAGGCAGGGTGACATCCAGTACACCGTCCTCATAGACAACCTCAATTCCGTGTACAATACCGGCGGATGTCAGGTAATCGCCTTTGCGGATGGTGGTGCTGGAATATATCAAATGCCGCAGCCTGCAGGCAATTTTCTCTGCTCGCAGGGCGGCATCAGTGGATAAGACTTCATAGTTGTCCGGATAGCGCTGAATATCCGTGGTATCCATCGCGTAAAGAGCATTGCTCAAACGGGATATATCATCAAGAATGCTTCCAATCCGGTGTGAGATGATTTTTCGTTCCAATCAAGTTCCTCCTGTTTTTTTAAAGTAATGCACCTGGCCCGCTGCATCCACGGTGCAGAAACCGGAAATGCCAGGGCAGTCAATGCGGCGAATGTCTTCCGGATTATCGATCAAAATGATGCGGCGTCCACCGCTGCGGTCATCCCGAAGCGCATGGTTGATTAGGGCCTCCTGGCCGGAAGCTGCGTAGACGATTTCGTATAGTTCACCGTTTGCAAAGAAGATAAGCTTGACCGGAAAATCACCGGGAGCATGGTATTCCACCTGCCCGATAAAATCCAAGAGTACCCAGGCAGCCCGTATCAGGGAGCTGTCCGATTTTGCTGCCCAACCAGACGGAAAGTAACCGCCTGTATCAGTTTGAAAAATACGGCCCTGCTTTTGCAGATGGGAGAGCAGGGTCTTGATGATTTCTTCTTTGCCAGGGTGAAAGCAAAGAAGCTGCTGCATATTGAGACCGGGATACATCGTGACGATCCGCAGCAGAGCCGCAGCTTCATTTCCATAGATTTCAGCCCTGGTCTTCATGGGTATCACCTCCAATGGCGTAATATAGGCGTATTCAAGACGCATTAAATAGGAAGGAAAGCCAGTCAGTGTAAGCCCAAAGGATGATCTGGCTGGCAAAACTGGCTTTTAGGCGTAATACAGACGCAAAGCAGACGCATAGCGGCGTCTGGCAGGAAAGTTGCACATGGGAATCACCTCGCCTTTCAAATTGTTATATCTGCTGTTCGGCAGATGTGGATTGTTCACGGCGTTTTCGCTCTACGATTTCACGCAGCTCGCGGCGGTCGGTAGTGATCAGATCCTTTTCCAGGGGGCTGGCTTTGAACTCCACCATAATATTGTTGTTATTGGTAGAAATCAGACCGTGACCTCTTTCAAAGTGAGTGATCTCCATTGTTTCAGCATCGGACAGGTGCAGGGCTTCCTGTACCCGCTGGGCTTCGTCGTCCTCCAGATTCAGAATAATCTTGGTCTTGGAGTTGTTGATGATGCCCTTACCAAATCTGCCGCCGTCAAGGTCAAAGAAATCGGCAAGATCCTGGCTTGCAAAAATCGAGGCGCCGCCGTAACCGCGTATGGTTTTGGCAATTTCCAAAAGAAAATCGCCGGCCAATCTTACACCAGCAGCACCGGCACCGGATAGAAGCTGCCAACACTCATCAATGAAGATGGCTTTTTCTTCTGTACGGTCGGCTTTGGCTCTGTCCCAAACAAAGTCCAGCGCCACAAACATACCTACGGTGAGCAGGTCTCCGGTGAGGGAGGAAATATCCAAAACAGTGTACTTGTTGTCGAGCCGAACATTGGTCTGCTTATTGAAGGTGCTGGCGCTTCCGTTTACCAGACGGTTTAGGATGTGGGCCATGCGCATCGTTTCCTTGGAGGTTTTCAAAATTTCGTACAGGTCACCAAGCACCGGCATCTCACGGTACTGGCCGGGCTGTGCAGGGTCTTCCAAAGAGGCGTTATCATGAGTGATGCCTTTTGTGTTATAGGTACGAACAAGGGCTTCGTCCAAAAGCTGTCGTTCCTCGTGAGACATATCGGGGATCAGCAGACTGAAAAATATGTGGAGCTGCTGGATCTTTGCTGCAAGTTCAGATAACTGGATGCCTGGACCGTCCAGAAGTTCATTCACCGAGCGGTCTACCCGCCGAATCTCCATGACATTGATGCAGTGGGGACTGGCCGGTGAAATCTGGATAAAGGAGCCGCCCACATTGGAGCAGGCGCGATGGAATTCATGGCCTTTTAGGGGCGCAACAATGAAAATGGGGATATTTTTCCGCCTCATTCGCAGCGCCATCAACTGCATGGTAAAGGTTTTGCCGGCTCCGCTCGTGCCAAGGATCGACATATTGGCGTTCTTATAGACCGCAGAATTGAAGATGTCCACGATGATAAGGGAACTGTTGTACTTGTTGACACCCAGCAGGATACCGTTATCATCACACATCTCATAGGATGTAAAGGGATAACAGCTTGCGGCACCGCCTGTCAGCAGGTTGCGCTTACCCCGCTCATACAGTTTCTTTTCCATTGCCACCAATGGCAGGGCAGATAAAAACGCCTGTTCCTCCCGAAAATGGCAGGTGCAGGCGTTCATGTCTTGTGAGAGCAGGAGCTTCTTCATTTCGCTGACCTTCCATTCCAAGTCTTCCTCGTTGGAGGCAGTAATGGTAATCAGCAGATTCAAGTAGTAGAAGTCCTCGTTGTTGGCAAGGCCCTCTTTGAGAAAGTACCCGCTTCGGATAGCGCCATCAATGTCATCAAAGTCGGTGTTGGTGTCGCTGGCGTCCTTGATTTTGGAACGGTTGATACGCAGCTGCTGTCCGACTTTCTGGATGATGGTTTCTTTGGGCTGACGGGAGAGGAACATATCCATATCGATCCCGTCACCGGCATTGACGATAAGACTGAGCCAGCCGGCTGGAACCTGCGTTTTGTAGCCATCAGAGGGCACCAGCAAATAAGCATAATACAGACCGTCAATGCAGATATGGTGACCATGCGTGAAGTCAATGCTTTTTGGCGCACAGAATTCGGTGGCAGGGATATGGTCGATCTCACTGTCGCGCCCTTTGGCAAGGTACTCAGCCACAACCTCCTGTGCCCGGACGGAGAGCGGCTTTACAGCACTTTCATTTCTGCAGAGCAGGTTATAGAGGACATCTACCGTAAACTCATCCCAGTTTTCCGGAACGATGACCTCGTTACCGCACTGACGGAGGTAGTTGGTAGCAGTATGGACTGCACTTTGCAGGGCATTGATTGCCTCGCCTTCTTCATCAGAGCGCTTGGTGTTGCTCCACGGCTCATATTCAAAAATCAGGAAGAAACGTCGGGTAATTGCCTCACGGGAACCGATCTGCTGAACGAACTGGAGGTAGTCTTCCTGCATGAGCAGACACTGTTCATTGGTCTCCTGTTCCATCTCCTTCCGAACGGTATCCAGATGGCGGTTGATCTCTGCCCGGCGTGTCAGTACCTTGATTTGCAGCTTGATGGGGCTGATTTTCAAGTAGGATACAAAGGAATAGATGATGTTCCGCTGTTCCTGGGCGCTGCGCAGCATAAAATTGATGGGTACTACCTCGACGACCTTGACATAGCGGTGGTCTTTCGTGTAGATGATGCCGTTTTCAATTTTGGAAATCGGCAGATAATCTGCTACCGGGTTAAGGCAGGCGGGCTTCGGCTCCTGAGTGCGGATAGGGCGTTTTACTTTGCGCTCCTTGGAGACCTTCTTTTTTTGCTTGGCGGTTTTCTTCTCTTTGGCAGGCTTCTGCTTTTTCACAGGACGGAGTTTTTGGCGGATCTCGTAGCCACGAACTTCATCAAACTCCGCTGGGAAATCCTCTCTGCCGGAGCGCCGTGACCGCCTGGGAGCCTTATCGGGCTTGTGTACCTTCTTTTTGATATGCTTGCCGCCATGCTCTGCCGCAGGAACCGCATCTTCTGCGCTGTTACCGCCTACAATGCGGCGATTTCGCAGGTACTTTATGAAAATCAGCAGAAAAGAGGAAAGGCTCTCACCGGAAACTCCGATAAGCGCCACCAATGCTGCTGGCAGTGCGGTCAGGCACAAAGCGATGATACGGGCAGTCAGGCCAAGAGGGAGCAATGAAAAAACCGGCACACCAATGGCAAATGCCAGGATGCCGGCTTCAATCACATTGCGGGCTTTGAACATACCACCGAAGAAGGTGCCTGACTCGATGAAATTCGGTGGTATTATGTAGGTATCTCGGTCGATTTTATGATTCATGATTAACCTCGTTTCCGAAGCCGGGCGGGCACATCAGCCGATAATCCAGAACGGACCGCCAGCTCCAGCGCGCCGGCTGGCCTCATTTAAGATAATGGACAGATCCCAGAGCTGTTCGCTCCGTGTGTAACTGGCAGGGTCAGCCACCATGATCTTGCCGTCTTTTACGCCACGCAGGACAATGAAGTGACCGGAAGAGGTAAAGTGGCCTTCAGACATGATTGCTACTACCAGTTTACCATTAGCCAGTGCGTCTGTGATGCGCTGTGGTTCCGCAGTGGTACAGCCGGAAACCGGAAGCCCCCATTCCCCAGCGGCGGCAGGTATCAGCGCATGGTAAGAACCACTGCTTTTACACCAGTAGCCGTTGTTGTAAGACCACTCGGCCATCTCCACAGGGTTAACCATATCGTCCGTCAGAGAGGACACCACGATTGCCATAGCGGTAGGGCCGCAGCCATAACCGCCAATATTGTCCGTACCATATGCTTTACCGGCATAGCGTTCATCCAGTTGATTGTAGTAAACAACAGGTGTGATCCCGTCGGTGAAAGTAACATCGCCCAGAGCGGTGATGCTGTTTCCGGTCCACGCTTCCAGATTTTGCAGCAGACCATCGCCCAAGAACAGGCTTAGGTTGGAAGCGTAATCAGATGCAAGCTCCTTTTGGTCATCGGTAAGCTGGAATACAACATCAGAAAAATAGGACTCACCGTTGTAACGGACAGTATAGACCATCCATGTTTCGGACACCGTTGTTTCTTCCCCAGTCTCCGGATCAGTCACGGTGCTCTCACGAATCTCTTGCTTGCTGGTGTAGGAATATAGATGCTGCTTGTTTTCCCGCAGGGTGGCGGCAAGGTCATTCAGAGAAATGCTTTCAAAATCCTTGTCTTTGGCCGCACAATACTGAGAGATAAACAGGTTGGCGTTATAAATGGGACCGCCGGAATAGGCATTTTTGACCTCCATATGGTCGGCTCCCGATGCCGCAAAGTCAGCTTCGATCCGGGCAAGTACATCATCCAGTGCCTCGCCCAAGATGCCGTTGAGGGTAAAGGTGATCTCGTTGGCGTTCTCAATAATCGCTGTTTCGCTATTCAAAATCGGAATTTCGGGGTCAGATGGCGAAAAAGCATTGGTCAGTCCGCCGAAAATAAGCCCGGGGAGCATGAGAACAAATAATACCGGCAGCATAAGCAGGGCAATGACTGCCACAATGATTTTTCCGATATGCTTCCGACCTGCCCACACTGCGCCTGCAACTGCACCGTAAGGACCGCCTGCGGCAGCGCCTTTGGCAGCGGAGGAAATAGCTTTTCCGGTTTTGATTGCGCCGCGGATGGTATGCGCTGCGGAGGCGCCGGTCTCCACAGCTTCGGAAAAACTGCTTTTTTGATCTTCTGGCATTTATATCTTGTCCTTTCTCCTCGGGGCTGGAGGCAGCTTTTTGACAATGGATTCGTTGAAGGCGATAGAACCGTCAGGAGCCATATAGGGCGATTTGTCAACAGCATCCACAGCGTACTGCTTATACCATGCTGTGCCATCCACGGCATGAACGGTGGTGTACTGGCCTTCCGGGGCAACATATTGGTCTGCGTGGTACATACCAAAGGAGATGCCTTCGGGATGTTCCGCAGTCACTTCTGTGCCGGTGATGCGGCCGCCGCCAATTTCGACATTTTGGAAGGTCGGAACATTTTCAGCTCCGGATTCCAGTGCCGCATATCCCATGTAAGAGTGCAGGGCTTCGGCGGCTTTTTCACCGGAAATGGAACCCATCTGGCTGATACTACCCGTGGCTACGCTGCCGATTACATTGTTGGCAAAATTGCCGCCCTTACTGACGGAAGAAGCGTACATATGGCCGCCGATCCCTCCGGCTGCAGCATCGCCTAAAAGACTGCCAAGACCAGAAGGCTTGGAGCCGGGAGTTGTGGTGGCTGTCTTGATGGCGCTGTTTGTGACTTTTCGGCTCACCACTCCAGCAAGACCGCCGCTGGCAAACCCTGCCCCAAAGCCGCCGCTGCCTTTACCACCGTTTGCGTTGACATTGGTGGAACTGCTGTTTCTCCCGCCGCCAAAGTGGTGACTGGAAAAGTTCTTGATGCCGCCGATGCCTCTGGCAGCAATCATAGCCTCAGCCAGCATGCTGCCGCCGGTATGTCCTACATTGACACCAAGACTGGAGAGGAAGGAATCGATTTTCTGGCCGACTTTGAGAAAGCCGATAGCACAGAGAAACCAGATAAACACATTGCCGGAAACGGCTTCTTTTCCCACAGCGTCTACCTGAGCCTGCACATCGCTTTCGGAGATAGCGGCAAAAGCCGGCTGGCAGAGCAGGCAGGAGAGAATTGCGACTGTAAAGGCCGCAAACAAAAATTTTTTGAGTTTCTTCAAGGATAAGACCTCCTTACAACGAAAGCGGGTTCGCAAGGAAGGACCCCACCATGCTTGTGAACAGGCGCAGGCACCAGGCGTTCATGACCAATAGGAAAATTTGACCGCCAAGCATCCGGCACCAGGATTTCCAGATGTTTGCTGTGGTCTGGCTGGCGCCCATAGAAAAAGCCACAGGAGCCGTGTAGACCAGTACACCGAGCAGCACATACCGTTCGGCTGCCTCGAACAGAAGTTTTAGGTAGTTCCAGGCCAGGATGAGAACCAAAATCAAGGTAATCAGCGCCACAGCCCCATTGGCACACACACCGATGATGACCAGCATCACGGAATTGAAATCTGCAAAGCTTAATGCAGGAAGGTCGGACTCCATGATCCAGTGGTAGGGGGTGCCGCCGATGGTAAGAACAATATTGACGATCTCATCTGAAAAGAGCGTCAGCAGGATAAAAATAACGGAACGGATACTCAGCTTTACCGGGTCTTCTGCTTCCACACCTGCGCCAAGACCGAAGTTTTTGAATAACTGCCAGACCCAGTTGAGCAGGATGATCCCGATTGCCAGAGCCACGAAAACAGAGTACATAGTCTCTGCTGCGGGAAAATAACGCAGAAATACAGCCATATCACAGCCCAGCGCACCCAAAACCGATGTGGTCACCAGATCAAGACCGGCCATTACCTGTTCTGCGATCCATTCCACTATGCCGTCTAAAATGCCCATAAATGCAAGCCTCCTTTCCGGCGAGCAGTCAGACGGTCAATCAGCCTGTCCATTGTCCGCCACTAAAGAGCGGCGTCACATACGCCATGATAAAGCCCAAGCCATTGAGGATAGCCCAGGTGATACAGATTCGTTTGAGCCAGGCGCGGCTTTCATCCACCGTCCGTCCGGAACGGGAGAAGTTCATGAGCAGCAAGGCTACCGAAGCAGTGACGATGGCGGCGATAGTGGAGATGGCAAGGATTTGGGTGTATACATCCTGCATGATCTCTTTGGCCTTGGTCCATACATCTGTTGCCGCATAAGCCGGCTGGCAGAACATCATGGACATCATCACACACAGGAAGGCGCTGTAAGCTACTTTGGGCAGCGAAAGCCTGCGCTTGGACTGGGTATCCGGCTCCTGAAGCTGCGGAGTTTGAGGGGTTTTCGTTTTCTTCAATTTGCGATCCTCCAATTCTGAATGATTTTTTGATGCTCAATAGGGAACAGAAAAACCCACACCTGTCAAAACAAATGTGGGCTTTCAAATGGCCGGGCGGCCATCTGGGCAGCAAAAAAGCACCCTGATGAAAGGTGCCGTTACTGTCCTGTTCGGTTTTGGGTGCAAGTTTGAGCATATTCAGTTTAACACATCGGTATTTACACTGAAAGAGCAGAACCATGCCAATTTTGTTCCCGAATTGTGCCAATTATTTGCCCGATTGTCCGGAAGGTGATTTTGTCTCTGGAAAGAACTGTTCCAGCATGTCTAAACTGTCCTTGGAGGTATAGCCCCAAAGGACGGAACTGAGGGCTTCAATAGCTTCCCGGCGTTTGCGGTAGTAGGTTCTGAAACTGATGTCACGAATATGCGGTCGTAGGGTCTCGATGATTTCCTCAACATTTTTGAGCTGCTGCGGCGAGAGGAAGGAGTAGTACAGCAGCCAGTAATATGCCTCACCGTTTTTGTGCTTGGTACGCAGCAATTCGATTGCGGAATCCAGCAGCTTGAGCATTTTGTGGCTGCGTTCAATGCATTTGGCATGATGCTCGATGTCGCTTCCGGCCAAATCAGCGCCAGCCAGATAGACTGAATCCAGAAAATCCTCAATGGAGGTACCATACTCAATCTCAAACTTGGTGCGGACATGCTGGACAGAAAGCTCCAGGCTCCACACAACATCTCGGTATTTTTTCAGCAGTTTCCAGGTATCATGGTACAGGGGATTATCAGCAACATCAGGTTCAACAAATTTTCTCATTTCAGGTTCCTCCTATTTTCGTGCTCCTCAGAGGGAGTGAGTGTAAGTTCAAAAGTGGCGATTGAAGTGTTTGTGCCGCAGAGGATGGTCAGACCAAAGTGGGCCGTGGATTTCCCTCGCGCACGCGGAATCAACTCTTCCCAGCAGTCGTCCGATAAGGGATATAACTTATAGCGGGAGAGCGGGCAAGAAAAGCAGGAAATCCCTTGCGTAGATAGGATGTCAGCCATCTTGCGGAGTATCGTTTCAATGTGCGATTTTGAAACGCTGGAAAGTGCATCCGAAACAATGACCTCATGCTCAGAGATGGAATGGCTCTCTTCGGTTTCAGCAGTTTCCGGAAGCTCCAGATGAATGTTTAAGGTCATGGCAACTTCCTCCTTGTCGATTAAAACATCGGAAATCTCAAACATGGTGGACAGGTAGTTCTGCAGGTAGATCACGCTTCCATGCCGGCCGGGAAACGACATGATAGAGATATACCCAAGACCGTCCAGCTTTTTCAGTATCCGGCATACGGTAGCGCGTGACAGCCCCCAGCGGCAGGAGAGTTCGGTATAACTGACCAACGGGTTTCCTGTACCATTGCGAAAATAGGCTACCGGACCGACCTCTGACCCCTGCACCTGCGTATCGTTGTAGACAGCGGATACCCACAGATCCAGAACGATGTCCATTTCAGAGCAGCGGGCAGAGCTGACCAGTTCCAGGGCAACAGAGACTGGCAGGAAGAAAAAACCGGTATCCTTTTGGCATGGGGCATTGTACTCCAGTGCGGAATTGTGGCGGGCCCAGTGGAGGATTTTATATTTGACTACATTGCCACGGCCCAGCAGTGTATAGGAAATCAAGTGCTGCTTCTGAAGGGTATCCAGCATGGACAGCGCCTGCCGATGAAAGCGGGTGCGGAACCAGCAAGACAGTTCCTTGACGGTGCAAACCCATTCGCCGGGCGAGACTGTATAACTGATCCCGTCAATACGGCGATATGAGGTGCGGAAGTTTGCATAGCTGCAAAGTACAGTAAAATGAAAAAGGCCGGAGCCTCCGTTTATGCGGATGCTCCGGTCGTTGATCAGTTTGTGGATGAACTCACGATAAATCCGGCATCGTGGGTAATCTACCACTTGTTTAATTTGAAGTTGGTATTCAGGCATGGCAGTCTCCTCTTTACTAATTATTAAAGGTAGGGAAATAAAAGTCATAAAATGTTTCAATAAAAACCGTTGACTTGGATGGGCTTGGAGGTTATCATATAATATGTATGCGTCTGCGATTAAACAAACAAGCCGTTCTTCATGTAGAGATTATGGTGGATACGGCATACTGGGATAGCATAGCAGAATGCTGCCATTCCTGTGCCAGTAATATGCCATAACAGACGCACTACAACTTTCTACAATTTTTCTACAACTTTTGAGGCGAAAAGGACGGCACAAGAGGACACAAGACGAATGAAAAAAGTTTCACGAATCGAGTATTGTGCGAGTTTTGAACCCTTACAGAGCGGCATGGGGCAGGATGGAGAGAGCAAAATTTTATTCCCGACAATGAAGTCGTTAGAAAAGTAAGAACCCAGTAAAACCAAGGGTTTCAGCACTTGGATGTACTAAAATATATAGTTGGTCAAGGGGTTTTGACCAAGATTTGACCAATTTTTGGCATAGTCAAAAAAAGATTAGTACAGGTTAGTACAGATTGCTTAGTCTGAAAAATTAAAGATTGTATTACTTAGAGGACATTTTCTAAAGAAATTTAGAAGATGTCCTTTTTTGCGTTATAGGAACAATTGAAATACCGAAAGGAGAATAGCATGGAACACACAAAGGCATATCAGGAATTTAAGAAGAATGGTAATACAAAGTTTGTAAGATATAGCGAAGGAGCAGAAATGTATCATATGGGCGTATCAAAGTTTATGCAAATGGCTAAGGATGCCAAAGCAATCTATAAGTTAGGTCAGTTAGTGCTTGTGAATTTAAAAATATTTGATGAGTACATTGAGACATTCCATATAGTTGATGATGAATTTTATAAGTAGGTGAAAAGGATGGTAACACAATTACAGCCGGATGTTAGGGCTTATCTTCATGGTGGGGAGGTAATAAAAAGATACATAAGGGTCGAAGAGGTGGCTCATGAATATGGATTAAGTGTTGAAGAAACTGAATATATTGCTAAGGCGGCAGGTTCTTTATACAAGCTTACCCATATTCATTTAGTAAAAAAGGAAAGGTTTGATGAGTTTATGAAACACATATACAAAGTGCCTGGAACAAATAAACAGATAATTAAAAAGTTTGCGAGAATTGGAGAAGCTTCAATTATATACAGTATTGGCAGACATAGATTTATCGAGTTGGCTAGAGCAGCAGGTGCAACATATAAAATAAATGAGGGAACAGGGGGGACTGTGTTAATCAATTTGGAAATATTTGATAATTATATGGAGCAATTCAGACAACCTGCAAGACCTTTGAAAGAGCCGTTATATGGGCAGGAAGAAGGTGAATTGAATGAGTAACTCATATAAGTTCTATTCAGATACAAAAGACATTATGAAAAAATATGTAAATGCTACTGAGGGTGCCATTATTTATGGCATAAGTAAATCAAGGATTATGGTTTTGGCTTCTGAAGCAGGGGCAGTGTATAAGGTTGGAAATTCAGCGTTGATTAACACTGATATCTTTGAGATGTATTTGGAAAAATTTAAGGAACCAACAAGACCATTGCCCAAGCATATTTGGAATAAATTGTTAGGTGAAGAAAAAAGACCGCAATAGTACCTGTTTTGATAAAAAAGACCCGTGATTGTCACTTTCGGCATTATAGAAACTAATGTAATATATGGACATTCCAAGAAAAACTTGGGATGAACAATTTAATAATCAGTTACAGATTTGCAAAGTAGTTTGCACTGCAGAGTATCTGTAGGTAGTAAATTTACGGGGCATGTACCTGGAAGATGAAAGTCACAGCTATCATATTAGTAGCCTGATGGATCGAAAGATGAAGGGTGAGAAGTTGGATGGAAATCTGGAAAAAGAATTCGGCATGTTGCGTAAGGATAATCAACCACAGAGGGCGAGAAGTTTGTCCTTATCCTCAAAAGGCTAAAAGAGGAGATAGTGCTTCTGATAATTCAGAAGGGCGTCGTGAAACACATTTTGTGGCTCGTCTGTAACTCCCGGAGGTGAGAACACCTCTTTGTACACGGGGCGATATAGGAGTCTAGAAGACTGGCGTGTACCTACATGCTTAGCATTAAGCATAGCCATGTAGACTATATCACTTCCAAATTCAAATTTTGTCTATATGGCAACTAATTTGAAGGAGGATAAAGTGATGATGGGATTTAGCATAGCATTTATAATTATTGTTCTTATCGTATTGTATTCATTAGCAAGGACAGCAGGTGAGTCGGACAGGATATTGGAAAATATAAGAGAGCAATCACTCCTTGGAAGGGAGGAGAGCTCTGGTGGGAACAGTTGAAAAAAGAGATAAGCATAAGAAACGCAGGTTTGTATCTCCAGAAGAAAAGCTTGAAAGAGAATTAAAAGATTGTATGCATTGTAGATTCTTCTGGGGACATAACAACAGATGTGCCAATGGAACATGTTGTAAACCATCTAAGAAAAAAGAACAGAAACTTCCGACGGAATGTGTCGGATGTCCATATTATCAAGGGAATGGTTATTGTTTTCCTTGTATGCGAAAGCTGATAGGAAAGTAGGTGGTTAAGATGTTCAAGTGGCTGTTTAAGGAGAAAGGATGTGCAAAACATATGAATAACAAGTTAGAAGTAATCGGCATTGATCATGGTTGGTCAATGATGAAAACAATTTCTCAGGTATTTGTCACAGGAGTTAAGGAGATTACAACAACTCCGGCACTTTTCGGCGATGTACTTGAGTATGAAGGAAAGTTCTATAAGGTTGGAACTGTGAGGCAGGAAGTAAAGGATACAAAGGTCGAAGATGACAGCTTTTATCTTCTCACTCTTGCAGCAGTTGCTAAGGAACTTAAAAGAAGAGGTCTTGCAGAGGCAAAGGTATTCCTTGCAGTAGGACTTCCACTTACAAGGTTTGGTGCAGAGAAGAATGATTTTATCAAGTACCTGACAAAGAATAAGCGTGTAAGCTTCAAATATGAGAATGAGCCGTATTATATTGAAATGGATGATGTGGCAGTATTCCCTCAGTGTTATGCAGCAGTAGTGGACAAGATTCCTACAATGGCAAAGAAAACGCTGATAGTAGATATCGGTAGCTGGACAATCGACATTATGCCGGTAATCAACAAGTCACCGGATGAATCAAAGTGTGTGACGATACCAAAAGGTCTTATTACCTGTATGCGTTCTATCAATGAACAGTGTGTAAGACAACTTAACGGAGAGGTAGACGAGTCAGAGATACAGAACATCATGCGATATGGCAGGTCAGATATTGATGATGAATACTTTGCCATTATCAAGGCAGAGATAGAGGATTTTGTTGATAAGGTATATAACTCAATTCGTGAGTTTGGGTATAACTTAAAGACTACACCGATTGTATTTGTCGGTGGCGGGGCAGTTGTGATGAAGAATTTTGGTAGCCATGATGCCAAGAACATTTCCTATAACCTTGATGTAAAGGCAAATGCAAGAGGATATGAGCAGCTTGCCACGATGGGGCTTAAAAGCACTAAGCGATTATCATAAGGAGGCAGATGATGGGAAGAAGACTTGAATATGAAGTAAAAACTTCTGTCCGCCTCAACATGAGCAATCCTCAGCATGTGAAAATCAATGATGTGATTCAGAACCTTGATCCGAAGATTTTCAAATCTAAGAACCAGTTCATTATAGATGCGATTCAGTTCTACATTGATAATTATGGAAAAGAAACTTTTGTTATCAAGAAGAAGGAAAAAGAGAGGGCTGAATATATCCGGTCAGAAGATATTGATGACATTAAGGAAGAAGTCATTGAAGCAGCAACCAATGAGGCTAGGAAAGAGGTCATAAGGCTGTTAGGCGGAGTGATATCCGGGATGAATGTTGGTCAGCCGGTAATAATGCAGGCAGCCAATAGTGAAGCACAAGAACCTACAGAAGATGTTATGGACGATGCAGATGTTGCAGGACTTGCAATGGGATGGATGTCGAAAGGAGACTGATTATTATGAGAAGAGTTATGGGAGCCGTAGGAACAGTAATTTTAGAGATATTCAAGTGGATATTAAGGATAATTCTTGGAGCTTTGAAGCTGGTCTTAGGACTTGCCAAAATAATTCTTCTTCTATTCGCTATGGTGGTAAGGGTATTTCTTTCATTCGTAAGAATGGGCACATTTTGAGAGGAGGTGAGCATATATGCAGGCAAAGGGTTTATTCTTGAATTATAAGAAAGACAGACGACTTATGCAGTATTTCTTTAAAATAAGAGAGCTGGTATAATGAAAGGAGTTTAAGATGCACAGAATACGGGACAGTCCGATGTGTCCCGTGCATTACAGATAAATAGTTCACCGCAAGGGTGGATGGCACGGAACACAAAGCCCGTCCCTCTTGCGGAGAAGGGATGGGTGATTACTATGAAGAAGATAAGTATTATCTTATTATCCGCAGTACTGGTCTTTTCAATGGCTGCCTGTAATGGTGGTAAGGAAAAGGCTGATAATCAGACAGAGAAACAGACGGAAAGCGTAAAGCCAACTGAAGAAGTAGCAATGGCAACGGAAGCTGTCACAGAGGTCACAACCGAAGCTGGAAGTGATGAGACAGAGAAAGATATTGCCGAGGCTAAAGATTCAGAAGAGAAGACTGATAAAGAAGATAACCGATCCGCAGATAATGAAACTGCTTCAAAGCAGGAAGAAAAGCCAAAGCAGAATGACGAGCCGGAACAGAAAGCTCCTGTAAATGATAATGAGGAAGCTGGCGGAAATCAGAGTAATGCAGGTAATGGTGGTCAGACTACAGACAGTCCGAAAGACAATGTGAGCAACCCACAGCCTGCATCCGTGGCATACAGTCCACAGAATGTTGTGTCACTTGCAACAGCAAAGTGTCAGGCAGGAGGAATGATTACCACACAGCAGAATTTACAGAACCATTTGAATGATGGCAGTATCACGCAGGAAGAGTACAATGAGTATTATCCTTACGATGGTATGGAAGGCTCTTATTATAGTGTGTTTGTAGAGACAGACCTTAACAAAGCAAGTACCATTGATGGACAGCGGTTATCATCTGAGGATGCAATCGCAGAATATATTGCAAGTATGTTACTTTTGGAAACAGATCCGGTATTCTACATCAGTTATGATGGAGTTTACACGACAGGCGGCACAGACTATTACGAGTTTCGATGTCACAGATAAATAAAAACGAATAGAAGCAGAAGGAAGAAAGATGTAAGCCATAAACTTATGTCTTTCTTTTTTTATGCGTAAATTAAGGAGGAAAGAGCACATGAAACAGAAACTAAAGCGTTTTATGGCAGGATTTATGGCTATGCTCACACTGGTTGGAACACTCTTTACGAATGGTACAACAGCATTTGCAGCCAGTCCGCAGGCAAATATTGCGTTCTGGAATGCATCAGTCAAAAATTCCGGAGAAGTAAGTGAGCTAAAGCCCGGATTTAATCATGGCAAGATTCTGTATTCAATTCTTGACGGAAATTCGGCATATTGTATGAATTTCGGATTAAGAGCAGATGGCGGTCAGCTTATGAACAGCTACGATGATGCAAGCACATCAATGTCAGCACAGCAGAGAAAGCTTTTAAGTTACTGCCTTTATTATGGGTTTAACAGTACACAAAAGGCGGCACCAAGCAACAGCCAGTGTGATGAGTATATCGCAACTCAGGCAATGGTATGGGTAATTGTAGCAGATATTTTTGGAACTGGAAGTGGTGATTCGGCAGCGAGAAAGCTCTGCAACACAGCACCAAGTCCTGATTCTTCATACAGTTATTATGAGAGACTCAGGGACAATATCAGCAGCTCCTACAATGCAACACTTCCAAGTTTTGCATCACGCAGAACCAGTGAGGCACCAACTTATGAGCTGAAGTGGAATGAGGGAAGTCAGAGATTTGAAACAACATTATATGACAGCAATGGTGTTTTATCGGATTTTGATTTTGGCATCAGCGGATATTCTGTTGATAAGAATGGCAACAGTATTACCATATCTTCAACGAGTGTGAATACTACAGCTACAACAGGAACATTCACATCCAATGCAGGCAAGGTTGAGACAACATCAAGCTGTGTATTCTGGCTTACAGGAAAGAGCGGATATCAGGAGTTTATTTCTGAAAGACCGACAGCAGATCCTATCAAAGCCTATATCAAGGTCAAGACAGAGAACATCGGATATGGTGAGCTTACAAAGACAGACGAGTCAAGCGGAGTGAAGCTTTCCGGTGCAGTCTATGGAATCTATTCTGACAGCGGATGCACAAACAGAGTACAGACCATGACAACAGATGGAAACGGATATGCAAAGTCAGCTGCACTTGTTGCAGGCACTTATTATGTAAAAGAAATTACCGCACCAAAGGGATATGTCATTTCCGGTAAGGTTCATACACTTACTGTAAAAGCAGGACAGACAACGGGAATCTCTGCAACAGATAAAGAGCAGCTTGGAGCAATCACAATCTACAAAGAGGGTGAGGTGCTTAGCTCATGGAATGGAAGCAATTTCACCTATGAGAAAAAGAAGCTTTCCGGAGCAGCATTCAAGGTAACTGCCGGGGCAGATATCTACAAGGCAGATGGTACAAAGGTGTATAGTGCTGGCGATGTTGTAGCAGAAAGCCTAACAACAGGAACTGACGGACAGGTGGTATTATCTGACCTTCATCTTGGAACTTATGTGATTACTGAGATTAAGAGCATTGACGGATATACAATCAATACCACACCTCAGACAGTAGCAGTTGAGTATAAGGACCAGACTGTGACAGTCCAGTATGAATCAACTACGATTGAGAATACAAGACAGAAAGCGGATGTATCTGTCGTAAAGAAGGACTCTGACACAGAGAACCCTCTTGATGGCGGCAAGTACACACTTTATGCCGGAAATGACATCAAAAACTATGCCGGACAGGTTATTGTGACAAAGGGTACAGCTCTTGAGACAGTAACTACAGGTGAGGACGGAAAGGCAAGCTACAGCGCGGATTTGCCAATCTCTAACGGATATTATGTATCAGAGACACAGGCACCATATGCGTATATCAGAAACAGTAAAGATGTTTACAGCTTCAATTTCAATGTATTACCTGAAACACAGGCAAAGGCATCATTCAGTCATACATTTGTGAATGACAGAACGACAGCAAAGATTCATATCTACAAGGTAGACAAGGAATCAGGCAAGGCAGTTGCCCAGGGAGATGCAAGCCTTGAAGGTGCAGTTTATGGTCTTTATGTAAGAAACGATATCGTGCATCCGGACGGAGCAACAGGAGTCGTATTCAAAGCAGGTGACCTTGTAGCAACACTTACAACAGATAAGAATGGAGAGGCAGAGGTCAATAACCTTTACCTTGGAAATTATTATGTAAAGGAAATCACTCCATCAGAGGGGTATCTCTTAGACGAAGAGGAACATGATGTGGTATGTGATTATGAGGGAGACCTTGTAGCAGAGGTATCAAGAAGTACAACTTCAGCAGAGCAGGTAATCAAGCAGCCATTCCAGCTTATCAAGGTATCTGACAATGGCGATGATACTGAAGCAGGACTGCTTGCAGGTGCAGAGTTTACAGCTTATTTGAAATCATCTTTACCTGTAAAGGCAGATGGAAGTTATGACTTTGACAAGGCATCTCCGGTTGTAATCGGGGAAAACGGAGCAACAACAATCACATCCGATGACAAGGGGCATGCAGTTTCCATTGCAATTCCTTATGGAACTTATGTGGTAGTTGAGTCAAAGACTCCGCATAACATGAAGACGATCAAGCCATTTGAGGTAAAAATCAGCGAGAACCATCCTGACAAACCTCAGACATGGAGAGTATTCCTTGACAGGGAGTTTACTGCAAAGCTTCGTGTAATCAAGAAGGATTCCGATACAAAGCAGACAGTACTTGTGCCAAATGCAGAGTTTAAAATCTTCAATATTGATAAGAACGAATATGTAAAGCAGTACACAACTTATCCGTCAAAGGTAGAGCATACTTCATTCTTTACTGATGAGGACGGAGATTTAATCTTACCGGAGGCACTTAAAATCGGTAACTACCGCATTGAGGAAGTGTCTGCACCATTTGGATATGTTGTAAATGATAAGTATGTCAACATCTCGGTTGATACTGATACAGCATTTGAGACAGATGGTGATACAAATGATGCAATCATCACCGTGGAATATTCCGATGCCCCTGCAGTCGGAGAGCTGACTGTAGAAAAGAAGGGAGAGGTACTTGACGGATTCAAGAGTGGACTTCTTGCAAGCTCATATGAGAAAGAGTTTGTTTATAAGGAAGGCTCACTTGCCGGAGCAAAATTCAAAGTTTATGCTGCGGAAGATATTTACACAGCAGACAACCAGAAGGATGCAGACGGAAACCGCATTAAGTATTACAGCAAGGGAGACCTTGTGACAACTCTTACAACTGGCAAGGATGGAAAGGCAACAGCAAAGAATCTTCCTCTTGGACAGTACAGAGTTGTGGAAGTGGAAGCTCCATACGGATATGTATTAAATCCGAATGAGCAGAAAGTGACATTCACATATGTGGATGATAAGACACCTGTTATCAAGGAAAGCCTTACTTTCTCAGATGACAGACAGAAGCTTGATATGTCAGTGACTAAGCTTGATGCAGAAGATAACACACCGATTGCAGGTGCAGTATTTGGTCTTTATGCAGATGAGGATATCAAGAATGCTGATGGCAGAGTTATTATCGAGAAAGGCACACTTCTTGAGAAGGCAACATCTGATGAGAATGGAAAGATTGCTTTTGTTAAGAATTATCCATTTGCAAAATATGTTGCAAGGGAGCTTGTAAAGCCTGCTGGATATGTGACAAATGAGGAAGCAGTAAACTTTGATACAAAATATCAGGGACAGGATGTTAAGACTGCTGTATATAACAGCGAGTATAAGAACACTCCTACAACCTTTGAGTTTACAAAGACAGATATCACAAGCGGTGCAGAGCTTACAGGTGCAACACTTACTGTACTTGATAAGGATGGAAATGTGGTAGACACATGGACATCTGATGCTAAGGAAGCACATGTAATCAAGAGACTTGTAGTTGGAGAGATTTACACTCTTCGTGAGGAATTTGCTCCTTACGGATATCTCAAGGCAGCAGATATCCAGTTTACAGTTGAGGACACAGGCAAAGTGCAGCATGTAGAGATGAAGGATGAAGTTCCTACAGGTTCCATCGTTATCAATAAGGACGGCGAATTTGTAACAGATACCACTCTTATGAAGGGGTACTGGTACGACTTTATCTTCAATTTCTTCAAGGACAGCCTTGCAGGAGTAACTTTTGATGTATATGCAAAAGAGGATATCGTAAGTGCTGACGGACTTGACACTGTATATCATAAGACAGGAGACAAGGTGGCAACCATCGTGACAAATGATAAGGGTATCGCAAGAATTGATGACCTTCCACTTGGCAGATATTATCTTGTTGAGACAAAGACCATTGATGGATTTGTATTAGATGATACACCGATTGAAGCAGACCTTTCCTATATCGACCAGAATACAAAGGTTGTGTTTGCAGGAATGGATGTGACAAATGAGCGTCAGAAAGTGCAGATTACTGTAACCAAGACTGATTCAGAGACTAAGGAAGCACTTGAGGGAGCAGTATTCGGTTTATTTGCGAAAGAAGACATTGTGAACAAAGATGGCAAGGTAATCGTAAAAGCTGATACACAGATTGAGAGAACAGTAACAGGCAAGGATGGAAAGGCTGCATTTACCTCTGACCTTCCGCTTGGACAGTATTATGTCAAAGAGATTGAGGCCCCAAAGGGCTATGTGAAGTCTGATAAGATTTTTGATGTGGATGCTTCATATCAGGGAGATAAGGTAAAGGTTATCGAGTTTGAGGCAGCATTTGAAAATGCACCTATTAAGGTAGAAATTTCAAAGACTGATATCACAGGAGAGAAAGAGTTGCCTGGAGCAAAGCTTTCAGTAATTGATGCTGATGGAAAGCTTGTAGAAAGCTGGACATCTGAGGCTGGAAAGACTCATATGATCGAAAGACTTCCTGTTGGAAAGTACACACTTAGAGAGGAATCTGCACCATATGGATATAAGGTGGCAAGTGATGTAACCTTTGAAGTAAAGGAGACAGCAGAAATCCAGAAGGTATCCATGAAGGATGAGCAGGCAGTCGGTAAGATTGTCATTGAGAAAACTGACAAAGTAACCGGAAAGCCGATTGAGGGTGTTGTATTTGAAGTAAGGGATAAGGACGGAAAGGTGCTTGATACACTCACTACTGACAAGAATGGTCATGCAGAGAGCAAGGAGCTTCCT
The DNA here is from genome assembly GCF_003480105.1 of Clostridium sp. AM42-4. Taxonomy (NCBI): domain Bacteria; kingdom Bacillati; phylum Bacillota; class Clostridia; order Eubacteriales; family Clostridiaceae; genus Clostridium; species Clostridium sp. AM42-4. The sequence goes on along the minus strand of NZ_QUIK01000010.1, from coordinate 32,851 downwards.
ATCTGTACTTACAATGAGGATGGATCATTCAAAGAAGATATCCATTATACAGTTCTTGAGACTAAAGCAGCTGACGGATATATCCTTGATGGAACAGCTCACGATGTAACACTTCGATATGATGATAATGCACCGGATGTTGTTGTAGCAACTCTTAAGCTTGTCAATGTACCGACAGAGCCTAAGCTTCCACAGACAGGCGACAATGCAAATCCGCTTCTTTATCTTGGAATTGGTGCACTTGCACTTATTACAGGTGTTGGAGTCGGACTTCGTGGAAGAAAGAAAAAGAATAAACAGTAACAATTAACCTTGCGGGGAATGTAAGCCAGTGACTTATGTTCCCTGCTTTTTTAGATTAAGGAGGAACCGTAATATGATGAATTACGAGATTTTTAAGGAAGTAGTAAAAGAAAAGTTTATGGATTATATGCCTGAGAGGTTCAAAGGAATGGAGCTTGTGGCAGAACCCGTGGAAAAGGTGAATGTGACTCTTGATGGCATCATCTTAAGAGAGGAAGGCAGGAATATTTCGCCTACGATTTATATCAATGACATGTATAAGAAGTATCAGGACTGTGGTGATCTTGAGGAAACACTTATGGCTGCATGTGACTTTATGGAAAGGGCATATGAGCAGGTTCCGGTTGTTGATGTGGACAGTATTATGAAGGATGCTAACGAGAAGATTGTATTCCAGCTCATCAATACAGAGCAGAATAAGACATTTTTGGAACAGGTGCCGCACAGAGAGTTCCAGGATCTTTCTATTGTGTATAAGGTAATAATCAGTGCAGATAAGGATGCGGTACAGAGTTCAAAAATTACAAATGAATTTGCGAAAAGACTTGGAATGAGCGAGGAACAGCTCTTTAAGTATGCAGCGGAAAACACAAGAAGACTCTTCCCACCTGTCGTTCGTAGCATGAATGACATTATGAGAGAAATGTTCGCAAGGGATGGGATGCCTCAGGAGATTGCAGATATGATGATAGCCGAGATTCCACCGGAGCAGACGATGTGGGTGATTTCCAATGAAAAGGGTATCAATGGTGCAGCATCCATGCTTTATGAGAATGAGCTTCATGAGCTGGCAGAGAGTTTAGAGAGTGACCTTTATATTCTCCCTTCGAGCGTGCATGAGGTTATTGCAGTATCTTCAGATATGGGAAGCCCTGAGATGCTTGCACAGATGGTAGTCGAGGTAAATATGCAGGAGGTATCTTTGGACGAGAGACTTTCCAATCAGGTATATCACTATGATAAGGATTTAAGAAAACTCACCCTTGCAACTGATACACCGAACAAGAGACTTGATGGTATCGTTGCAGAATCTCCCCTTGTATATGATGCGAAGGAAAAGTCCAGATAGGAGGCAGTTATGGAGCAGGAACTTACAATGGAAGAACTCATTGCTCTCATAAACAGCCAGAAAGGTGACTTTGTTATCCGTGTCGAGTTTGGAGAGGAGGCGGTGTCTGATGCCAAAGAAGAATGACTTCAAGCTTGATGTGGTTTCGGTAAGACTTGTAAAGGATGCTCCGATTTATTCGGAGCATACCTTTAACAATCCGGCGGATATAGCTGCTGTCATGGGAGACTGTATGTGCCAGTTTGACAGGGAAGTAGTGTGTGTGGTCAATCTAAGGTCAGATTTAAAACCTATCAATGTGCATTTTGCAAGTGTTGGCTCTTTAAATGAGGCAATGGCACATCCGAGAGAACTGTTTAAATCAAGTATCTTAAGCAATGCCGCAAGCATGATGTTAATCCATTGTCATCCATCCGGGAACGTATTCCCAAGCAAGGCAGACACGATGATGACGGATCGCATGAACAAGCTGTGTGAGCTGATGGGAATACCTCTCATTGACCATATCATAGTCGGTGGTGACAATCGTGAATTTTTCAGTTTCAGGGAAAAAGGCATGATTGATAATCCTAAGATTACCCTGAGCACGGATTACCGGACACTTGATATCAAGTCACCGCTTGTAGCAGAGCAGGGAAAGGCAAGGTGAAAGCATGGATGGAAGATTTACGGATGAAGAGCTTGCCATAGCAAAGAGTGTTGACCTGTGTGCAGTTGCAGAAAGCCTTGGGTATACAGTAAAGAGGATTGGCAAATACCACACTTTAAAGGAGATGGATTCCATTCGTATCTATAACAGAAGCCATTGGTACAGATGGTCAAGGCAGTTTGACAAAGGCAACAATGGCGGCTCACAGATAGATTTCTTACGGGTATTTTGTGGAATGAGTGTAAAAGAGGCTGTGTTCTGGCTTTTAGATTTTGCAGGATACAGAAGAATCGAGAATCCTGTAAAGCAGCCACTTGTTCATCAGGTATCGCAGAAGCAGGCAGAGGAGAGAAAGCCGTTTGTCCTACCGGAACCTGCAGGAGATAATTCCTATCTTATTTCATATCTGAATCAGGAGAGAGGAATCAGCAGAGCAGTCATAGATCTGTTTTTAAAAGATGGACTGATTTATGAGAGCAGGCATTACCACAATGTCGTTTTCAAAGGAAATGATAAAAATGGAGTGACAAGATTTGCAAGTATGCGGGGAGTGTTTGATAAGCAGGGTAAGCCATTCAAGTGTGATGTCACAGGAAATGATAAGAACTATGGATTTAATGTGGTAAATGAGAACAGTACAGAGCTTGTAGTATTTGAGGCAGCAATCGACCTTATGAGTTATGTTGATATCTTCACGGATTATGAATCAAATAAGCTGGCACTTGGAATGCTTGCAGATGCACCACTTGAGACATTTCTTCGGGAACATCCGCAGATTACTTCCATCCGGTTCTGCCTTGATGGAGATGAGCCGGGGAGAAAAGCAGCTACTGAACTTATGAGAAAGTATTATGAGCTTGGATATGAGGTAGAAGACTGTCCGCCTCCAGCCGGATATAAGGATTACAACGAGTGGCTTGTGGCTGCAAAGCTTAATCTGAACCAGATGAATCAGAGAGCAGATGAACCAGTCAGGGCATGAGAAATCGGATTTTGATGTGTGGGGGCAGAAAGCGCCCCCAAAACAGCAAAGTGGGGGCAGAAAGCGCCCCCAAAATGTCAAAGTGGGGGCAGAAAGTGCCCCCACAATTTGGACACGACAAAATCCAGACTGAAGTAAAAATAAAAGTGGGGGCGGAAAACGCCCCCAAAATAACAAAATGGGGGCAGAAAGTGCCCCCAAAGTAGCAAAGTGGGGGCAAAAAGCGCCCCCACTTTCATAAACAGAGGGTTTTAGGGAGATTTTCTCCCTAACTAGATGGCATTAGGACAGAGATGTCTCTAATGCGTATCTAGCCGTAAACCTAAGAGATTCAGACAGGCGTGTGGGTGGAAGAGATATACAAAACACGGATAAGGGAGGTGCAGGAAAGCAATGGATAAAGAACTTACAATAATCGCAGAACCAGAGGAACTTATTGCCTGGGCAGACACATTTGATATCTTACTAAACCCTTCGATAGAAGATGCTGCAATTCTGCTTAACTATATGGAAGGACATGATTATGCCATTGGCATAGATTCAGATGGGAAGATGTACAGGCAGGATATTGCTGAAGAGAATGGCGAGATAGAACCATATTCGATTGATGATGTTATAGATATTGTCTGTGAATGGAACTATGAACTGATACTTGATGCGGAAGCACACAGGAGTGATCCAAAGGATTTTAACGACTATAACGAGTATCAGAACAAGTATGAAAGTCTGAAAGCAGATGAAAAGAGACTGGACAGATTGTTCGACAAGACCAGTCATGGTAAGGAGCTTATAGCAGTTGCCACAGAGCTTGCAGACAGGGTTATTGCCCAGCTGGGTAATAAAGAACTTGAAAAGGCTGCTGTAACAGTAGCAGAAGGAATAAGAGAATACAGTACGGGTAAGAGAGGAAGGTGATCCTATGGCAGATAAAGTTCATTGTATAAGGAAAACACTAAGACTTATGCCACAGGAAGCGAAAGTGCTTTCTGATAAGGCAAAGGCTAATGGAATGAATGAAGCCGAATATATCAGGCTTCTAATCAGTCAGAAACCAAATGATTATCCGGAAGTAAGGAAACTTCTTAAAGAGCTTATCAATGAGGTAAACCGTATCGGCATTAACATCAATCAGATTGTATTTAACAGTAATGCTCAGATATATTCCAAGAAAGATAAGGAACAGCTTGTGGCATATATGAAAAAGCTGAATCAATCTGTCAGCGAGGCGGTGGTAAAGATTGGCAATCAGTAAGATACTTCACATGAAGGACAGCGGGAATTCTTTTCATGCAAGGCATTTAAAGCGGGCACTGGATTATGTAATGAATCCTGAGAAAACGCAGGGAGGAAGACTTGTGGGAGCCATAAACTGCCAGGCAGATATGGCTTTTGAACAGATGATGGATACAAAGAAGAAGTTTGGAAAAACAGACAAGCGACAGGGGTATCATATCATTCTTTCTTTCAAAGAGGATGAGGTGGAACCAGACAGGGCTTTTGAGATAACACAGAAGTTTGTAGCAGAATATCTTGGTGATGCCTATGAAGCGGTATTTGTGGTTCATGATAATACAGACCATGTTCATTCACACATTGTATTTAACAGTGTAAGCTTTGTGGATGGGAAAAAGTATCGCTACGAGAAAGGTGACTGGGCAAAGTATATCCAGCCGATTACCAATAAGCTGTGTCAGGAGTATGGTCTTTCCATTATAGATGTGGAGGATGGCAGCAAAGAGAAACAGCACGAGAATTATAAGGATTGGAGCGAATATCGTGAAGGCAGCTTTGTGTGGGCAGATATGATAAAAAGAGATCTTGATGCCTGCATTTTACAGGCAAATGATTTCAGTGGATTTCTGGAGCTGCTGTCGGAAAAAGGATATGAGGTCAAGCAGGGAAAGTATCTGGCAGTCAGACTACAGGGGATGACAAGATTCAGAAGATGTAAGACTCTTGGCGAGAATTATTCACAGGAAGCTATTGTGGAGCGTATTGCTAAGGAAGATTTATCCTTTTACCAGTCACAGAATGAGGAAAGGCAGGCAGCGATAGTAAAGTGCTATGTCAAAAGATACCGCAGGGCGAAGATGTCAGGCTTGCAGAAAAGATATTATGCAAAGCTTTACCGGATTGGAAAGCTGAAAAAGAAGCCATATAGTCAGGTATGGAAGTATAAGGATGATATCCGAAAGATGCATAAGCTACAGGAGCAGTATCTATTTTTGGTAAGGCATAAGATTGAGAGTGCGGAAGAACTTGTATCGGTACTTGATAATCTGACGGATAAGAAAAAAGAAGCATCAAAGGAAAAGAGTAAGACCTATAAGGCTAAGGAAAGATTCAAAGATATTTTTGACAAGGCAGAACAGATCCGGGGGCTTGATGATGCGGAATCGTGTTATCAGAGTGGGGATACCTTCTTTGAAGACGAGCACAATGCATGGGAAAGGCTTAACACTGAGCTTCTGGCACAGGGATATAGTGTGGAAGAGGTCGAGAGTCTTAGAAAAAAATATGAGAGCAAGTATGCACAGGACTGTAAGACAGAACGGGCGGTATCAAAGGAACTTAGCCTTGGAAGATCAATATGGAAGGAACTTACTGTATCAGCTTCGGCAGAAGAGAAGCAGTATGACAAAGAAACAATAAGAGACAGAAAAGAACAGCCGGTACATTAGGCTGTTTTTTTAGTGGTTAGGAGGCATATATGGAAGAAAAAAGAGAGCCATTAAGTGAAATGGCGATTGAGAGAAAGATACAGATTCTTCGTAATAAGCATATGGACAGTGAGGTTATTGCTCTTGTCAAAAGCGATTATGAATATGGACTGACTGATGATGAAATCGGTCTGTATCTTAAAAAAAGTTATGACATTGAGCAGATGAGGGTGTTATCAAAATGTCTGCATAAGGGTGTATCAGAAGAGTTGTTAACGCTGCTGAAAGATAGCAGGATGGCAGCACCTAAGATGCAGACAGCATTGGATTACTATGAAAAAGGTGTGCCGATTGATGCAATCAGAGAGGTAGTCCAAAAAGATGATACAGCAGTAAACATGCGCAGGATGTTTGATGTGGTATTAGATAAGCTTAATAAAGCCAAAGAGCAGATACCACAGGATTTAGAGTATGTGAAAAGTCTTGTAGCTCAGATGGATGAAGTGGTGGAAAAAATCAATCACCAGAATGAAAGGTATGATGCCCTGAATAAGAAGCTTTCTGAAATAGAAACTTCCAAAGATGACGAGGAAGTCAGGGAGCGTCTGGTCAAGGAGAATCAGGATAAGGATGCTCTTATCAACAGTCAGCAGAATGAACTGAATAAGGCAAGCAGTACGATTGCAAGGCTCAGGGATGATATTGAGAAAAAGGATAAGGAGATGAAGCGTATGGGAGACAGAATAGAGTCATTGGAAGATAAGATCATAAGTGTTGCCATAGAGAATAAGAAAGGGGCAGAAAGTAAGGCAGAGCCGCAGGAAAGCCAGTCCGTATCACAGGCAGAAAAAATGATGGTAGATACGGTGGCAGTTCCGCAGAATATGCAGGCTACGGCAAATGGAATACCAGTGTATTATCAGCTTCCGGTTGTGGATGTGTCAGGTCATGTGGTGCAGAGACTTCCAATCGAGAGAAGTGTCAGAAAGAACAGTAACAATGGTATGATGGGACTTTTTTCAAGACTGTGTTTTAAGAAAAAGTCCAGAGCAGACATTGTGAAGCTTGTTGCATCGGGTGATCTTGTTCCGGCGCAGCTTGTGCAGATTAAGAGTGCAATAGAAAAGGGACTTACTGAGTCACAGCTTGTAGAACTTATAAACAACAACATTTCAGCGGAAAAGATGAAGGAGATCATTGAGATTGCTGTGCTTGAAAACAGCATGGCAGATTAGGAGGAACTTATGAATTTAGCAGTAGTAAATGAAGCAGTAACAGAGATGAATGGTGTGGAGCATCAGTTTACAGAGGAAGAGAAAAACTTTGTTGTTCAGTTCGCATTCAGAAGCGGCAGCAAGGAAGATACGATTTCTCTTATTGAAGCTTTGGCACATTCAGCGGATAAGGCTGAGTCGGACGAGATTATGGTCACATACAGGTCTAAATATGATATGAAGCCAGCATGGGTGGAGCAGGTGGAAAACCTGCTTGTGGCACTTGAAATGTACCGTATCGAGGAGGAAAAAGCAATCAATCATCTGGCAGATATTTTGACTGCTTATGGTATTGATGTATCAGCCGAGGAAATCCGTACTACAGAGACAGAAACACTTAAAACAACAGTCAGAGAGAAAGTGGAGGTGCGATAATGGCAGAAGAGATTCAGGAAGCGGTGCAGATCATCCGTGTTGCTTATGATGGCATTGAGATTGCCATGAAGGTAGGAAGTGGCGGAATAGCTGCCATGCAGAAGGCAATAGATTTCTTAAAAGGGATGCTTGATTATGAAAAGTCACTTGGCAAGACATCCATGAGAAAGCTGATCTTAAAAGGTGGCGATTTACAGGTGTTACAGTTTAATACCGAAGATATGAAAAAGGTTGAAAAGATGGCAAAGAAGTATGGAATCCTGTATTCGGTACTTCCAGACTGTAACAGGAAAGACGGACTGAGTGAGGTAATCTTTCATACAGAGGCAGTTCCCCGTGTGAATATGATGATACAGAAGCTCAAGTTTGGTAAGATTGCCACATTTGACGATTATCTGAAGAATGGAGATGAAAAATCCCTTGGCAAGCTGATGGATTTTTTGAAGAAACAGCAGGGAAACGAGAAAAGCCACACGATAGAAGGGGATAGGGTTAATACCGCTATTGACGGACTGATCGAAAAGGTCGGAATGTTTGCAATGGAAAAGAAAGCTATCAGTGTGGATCAGGTCAAGGAAAATTTCAGTATCAATGGTGAGCAGGCTGAAAGTGTTATCAGACAGCTTGAGACAATCGGTGTGCTTGGCAGCAAGAATGAGGATGGCACCCATACAGTCATGATGGACAAGGATGCATTTATCAACCGTGTCAGAGGCTATCAGGACCTTGCTGAGAGAATGAGGGCAGTTGCAGCATCAAAAAATGCGAACCTGTCAGATGTGACAATCAGCAAGAAGCTGATTATCGAAGAAAATGACCATGCTGTTAAGACCAGAGTTCCCGGCACATGGGGAGAAGAGGCAAGATATGTATGGCTCCGTAAGGAAAACATCATGGAGATTCATGGTGGAAAGACAATGCTTACCTTCCTTGATTCAACCAAGGATTATAAGCTCTACGATGAGCAGAATCGTGTGGTGACAACCCAGAAAGGAACCGAGCTTTATACTCACTACGACAAGGTGGAGTCATCTGTCAGGGAGCGTTACGAGAAAGTGCAGAAGCAGCAGAAAAAGACCACACAGAAGAAAACTGTTACCACAAAGAAAGCGAGGTAGCAGCCTATGCAGACAACAAAGAAAAAGCCGTCACTGATATTCATCCTTGTGGGTGCAGTGTTAGCAGGGTATCTTGGTTATCTGATAAATGGTGCGTGGACGGAAGGGATTGCCTTTAATGAATTTATGGACAGATTCAATGAAGTATGTGCTGTTCCTTTTGCCAATTATTACAATTCCAATACAGTAAAAGCAGTAGCCATTGCATTAGGTATCTATGCGATGGCTATTGTCATGTATTACACCAGTCAGAGAAACTATATGCCTGGCAAAGAATTTGGTACGGCAAGATTTGAAAATCCGAAGCAGGTCAACAAGATACTTGCAGATAAGGATGAAAATTTCAACCGGATACTCAGCCAGAATGTGAAGATGTCGCTGGATTTCAGGAGACTCAAGCTCAATGGAAATATCCTTATCTGTGGTGGTTCCGGAGCAGGAAAAACATTTTATGAAGTAAAGCCGAATCTGATGCAGATGCCGCATAACTGTTCCTTTATCTGTACCGATCCAAAGGGAGAAATCCTTAGAAGCTGCGGGCAGATGTTAAAAAATAACGGATATAACCTGAAAGTCATTAATCTGTTAGAGATGGATAAATCAGACTGTTACAATCCATTTTCCTATATCAGAGAGGAAACAGATGTGGTCAAGCTGATTACAAACCTTATCAGCAATACGACACCAAAGGGAGCGACACCAAGTGATCCGTTCTGGGAAAAAGCGGAAGGATTGTTCTTACAGGCTATCTTTTATTATGTGTGGCTGGAGGTACAGCCGGCAAAGAGAAACTTTGAGACAGTACTTAAACTTCTTGGAGAGGCAGAGGTTACAGAGCAGGGGAAGGCATCAAAGCTGGATGTGCGTATGAAGTTTTTAGAGGAAAGTTCCCCACTCGGAGCCAATCATCCGGCAGTCAAGCAGTACAACAAATGTATGAGAGGTGCAGGAGATACCGTCCGTTCCATTATCATCAGTGCCAACTCAAGACTTGCATTTCTTGAAAATAAGCAGGTTTTACGATTACTCTCCAAAGATGAGCTTAATCTGTCCGATATCGGTATTGGTGTAAACGGAGATGGGGAGACAAAGACAGCACTCTTTTGTGTAATCCCGGATAGTGACAAATCCTATAACTTTATTATCGGTATGTTATACACGCAGATATTTCAGGAATTGTACTATCAGGCAGACTTTAATTGTGGTGGAAGGTTGCCAATCCATGTGACATTTATGTTAGATGAATTTGCGAATGTCGCATTGCCAGATGACTTCTGTTCACTGTTATCGACAATGCGAAGCCGTGAGATTTCAAGTATTATCATTATTCAGAACTTTGCCCAGTTAAAAGCACTTTTTAAAGATACCTGGGAGACAATTCCCGGCAACTGCGATACGTTCATCTATCTCGGTGGAAACGAGCAGAGTACGCATAAGTATGTGTCAGAGCTGCTTGGAAAAGGTACGATTGATAAGAAGTCAAGTGGAGAAACAAAGGGCAGACAGGGAAGCTCTTCAAGAAACTATGATGTATTAGGCAGAGAATTGTTTACACCCGATGAAGTCAGAAAGCTGGATAACAAAAAGTGTATTATCTTTATCCGTGGTTTTGATCCTATCATGGATAATAAGTTCATACCATTCAATCATCCGATGTTTAATCAGACAGCAGATGGCAAGGGAGAGCCTTATGTTCATCAGATAAGGGGAGCAGATAATCTTATCGGTCCGCCATTTGAGATTCTTTCAGACAAAGCAGTTAAGTATTATGAAAAACTGAAGGATAAGGGCGAGAATGTGTATATAGACTCTCTTACCTATGAGCAGTTTATGATGCTTGGTGATGCGGAATTAAGCAGAAGATTCTCCATGCAGGATGAAGCAGAGCAGAAAGCAAAGATAGACAGAGAACAGGCAAATGAGCTTGAGTATGTTGATGAATCACAGAAGTCAGATGCTGCAGAAAGTGCTAACGCTTCTAATGGAAGTGCTGGAGCTAAGCCTGTAAGGAATCCTGAGAGGGAAAAGCCTAAGTGGGAGGATACCATCACAAACAGAATGCTGCATTGGTCATATACACCGGAGCAGAAAGAAGAGGTGAAGAAAGCACTTGCTGCAGGTGTTCCCAAAGCAACGATTCTTACTTACTTTTATCCGGAGGTTACTGTGGAGAAGATGAGTTCTTATCGGAAGAAGCATTAAATGATATCGCATAGGAACAGAAAATGTGGTATACTGTGTCTATGTGAAATGAATGTGTTTTACAAATCGGAATTGACCGAATAAGTTAATCGTGCCACATGGCTTGATTATAAATACAAAGATAAAAACGCAATGTACATTAAAAATGTACTAGAGCTGGTAGGTAGCCCAGCCGTCCTATGCAAATAGGGTAAGTAACCTGCCCCTCCGGGTTGTCCATTCTTTGTTCAATTCATTTTAGGAGGGATTCTTATGGACAAAGCAAGTGGAAAACTGACGGTATATTTTGAAGAACCATTTTGGGTAGGTGTATTTGAACGTATTGAAGATGGTAAACTATCTGTGGCGAAGGTAACATTTGGTGCAGAACCAAAGGATTACGAAGTGCAGGAATATATTCAAAAATACTATTTTAGTTTGAAATTCAGTCCGGCTGTTGAAACTGTTGTAAAGGATATAAAAAGAAATCCAAAGCGTATGCAACGAGAAGCAAAAAAGCAGACGATGGAAACAGGCATTGGCACAAAATCGCAGCAGGCATTAAAATTACAACAGGAACAGAACAATCAGGAGCGTAAAGAGAGAAGCCGCAAGAAAAAAGAGGCGGAAGAACAGCGAATGTTTGAGTTGAAACAGCAAAAGAAAAGAGAAAAGCATAAGGGGCATTAAAGTCCCTTGGGCTTTTGCACAATTCGATATTTAGCGGAGGAATCATTATGTGTGGAATGAAAACTGATTTATAAATAAAAATAAATCGGAGGTTTATATGAATTATTCAATAAGAGAATTAAAACGAGACGAAAATAAGATATTAGATACTTTTTTGTACGAGGCGATTTTTATTCCTGAAGGTGTTCCTATACCGTCCAAAGATATCATTAACAAACCAGATTTGCAGGTATATGTAAAAGACTTTGGTGAGAACAAGGGAGACTTATGTTTGGTTGCTCAAGTTGCGGATGAGATTGTTGGTGCTGTATGGGTTCGGATTATGAATGATTACGGGCATATAGATAATGAAACACCGTCTTTTGCAATTTCACTTCTTAAAGAGTATAGAAACTATGGTATCGGAACAGAATTAATGAAACAGATGCTAATGAAATTAAAACTAGAAGGATATAAACAAGCATCATTGGCTGTTCAAAAGATGAATTATGCTGTCCGTATGTATAGGAAGGTAGGATTTGAAATCGTTGATGAAAATGGTGAAGAATATATTATGATTTGTAAATTATAGGAACTTTCAATTTCAAGTTTGTCTGACTCATAAATAATTTAATAACAGGATTATGAGCACTTTAGCCAATAACAGGTTAAGGTGCTTTTTTCATGCCATATAAGGAGGTGGTTGAAGCACAACGCATCGGGGAAAGCCCGATTAATCATTACAACAGGCATTGCCTGATAATCATATAGTAAAAAAACAAAGACAGAGAGGAATGTATATATTCCATTCGGAAATCAGCCGGATTGGAATGTGTACATTCCTTTCTGGCTTTTTCCATATCTGTCACACATCAAGAAAAAGGAGATTTTTATCATGAGAAAAGAACAGATTACAGTAACTAACAATTCAGTCTGCAATAGTGCAGAAAACAAGGGTTTGGAGGGAAAAGGCATGAAGAGAGGATTACCTCATTTTAAGAAAAGAATGGTTCCGGCAGTATCCGGAGCACTTATGGGAGCAATGCTTATGAGCACTACTTGTTTTGCAGCAGGTACAGGTACTTCCGCAGTAACACAGCCACTTGAGAACTTAAAGACACTTATCATTGCAGTAATCGGTGCGGTAGGTGTCATCATTCTTGCAAAGAATGTCATGGAGTTCGCACAAGCCTACCAGCAGCAGGATTCATCTACCATGAACTCCGCTCTGAAAGGAATTGTGGCAGGTGTCATGATGGCTGGTATTTCAACAGTTCTGACATTCTTAGGCTTCTAAGATTGGGGAAATGCATTTCCCCTTTTAGTAAAAGGAAAGAGGTGAATAACAAGTATGGATATTTTTAAGCTTGGAGACAAGATCCTTGCACTTCTTGAGGCGGTGTTTGGGTTTTGGAACAATCAGATATCCCTGGTCTTTGCAATGCTTGGACAGTCACCGGTCAGTTTCAAGGGCGGAGGTCCCTGGGCAGTCATTGAGGGTATAGAGCCGGTCTTTGTAGCGGTCGGCTCATCCCTCGTTGTGCTGTTCTTTGTTATCGGTTTCTGCTCGGAAAGCATAGATGTAAAAGATGAGATGAGGTTTGAATCAATCCTGCGTATGCTTATCCGACTGGGACTTGCAGAATGGTTTGTTGCAAATAATGTCACGATTATGAAAGCATTTTTTACTTCCATAGGAAATCTGGTGGGACTTATATCTGCCGGGACAACGACGCAGCTTGCCATTGACAGTACACAGGCAGACATCATTAAGGGACTCGGATTTGGTGAAAGTCTGGTAATGCTGATACTTACAGCTTTGCTTGCAATCATCATTATTATCTGTGGATTTTTTATCATCTACACAGTGTATTTCAGGTTCTTAAAGATTCTGATTATTGTGCCGCTTGGTGCGATTGCCTGCTCCACGATGGCAGGAAACAGAATGGTCAGTCATACAATGGCTACCTACTGTAAATATTTCTTGTCATGTGTGTTTGAGGCAGTAACGATGGCACTTGCGATTGTGGTATGTAATGCATTTATCAATGCAGGACTTCCGGCATTTACAGGAAGTTATGCTGACTGGGCACAGACACTTATATATCTGTGTGAAATGACATTTACGATAGCAATGACTGTTGGAAGCGTGAAGGGTGCACAGACACTTACGAGCAAGGCATTTGGATTATAGAAGGAGGCAGAAATGGATAATGAAAAGAAACAGGTTACTTATAATTCAAGTATAACCGGAGAAACGCAGGTGACATTTGATATCCAGCAGTATATGAATAACAGGGCAATGTTTATTGGTCTTATGTGTAATGAAGATGGATATGAGGAACCTTTTGGGGATGTGACTGTGAATTTGTCGGTTGCAGCACCAAATTACTGCGGATATCTGAATGTGAATGACATGCCGGATATTGAAAAGTTTATTACAGACAATGACATTGGAGAGTTTACGGGATTTACGCAAAGGAGCGGTTTCTGCGAATATCCACTTTATCTGTTCAATGTAGATAAGCTTAGGGAATTGTGTCCGGATGGAATGGATAAGTATGAGGCAAATATTGGAATGACAAGAAAGCCGGAGACAAAGGATTTATCAAGATAGGAGGCAGGGACAATGGTAATCGAAGTAAACAAGGATATTGACCGCTATCAGGAATCGGTTGCGATGGGACTTACTGCAAGGCAGCTTATATTTTCCATTGCAAGCGTAGTGGTCGGTGGCGGTATTGTCCTTCTTCTTTACAAGTATATCGGTCTTACGGGTTCTGCTTATGTGGCAATTCCCTGTGTGGCACCGATTGCTCTCGGTGGTTTCTATTCCTTTAATGGGATGAATTTCTACGAGTATATGGGAAAGAAACTGCATTTTATGTTTGGCAACAGGGCACTTACTTATGTGTCAACAGAGGGAGAGCCTGCAATAAAGCAGTTAGAAGCAGAGCAGAATGAACAGGTAAAGAAGAAAGGCAGAAAGGCTGAACCGGAGACTGTAACAGCTGATTCGGCTGTAAAGAAGCAGGAGGAGTTTGAAGCGATGAAGAAAAAGACGAGAAACATGCTGCTTGGACTTGTCGCAGTCATTGTGGCGGCAGCAGCTGGTATTGCAGCATATAAGGCAATGCATTAGAAACGAATAGTATCTGACCGCAAGGTCGGGAACACAGCCCGCAGGGTGAAGTTCCCGGCGGGCTTTCATTATAAGAAAGCGAGGTTAGAGACATGGGTTTATTTACAGACGGATTTAAGTTATTAAAGAAGGCGAGTGAGCCTTTGTATAAGACACCTAAATCCATTCAGGAAACCATAGAGATTATGGCGGTGGCTGAAAACGGCATTTTTGAAGTAAGCAAAAATAAGTATTCCAAATGCTACCGCTTTTGCGACATCAATTACACGACAGCAACCGAGGATGAGCAGATCGGTATTTTCGAGAGATACTGTAAGTTCTTAAATTCGCTGGACTGTAATTATAAGATTACGATCAACAATAAGAACAAAAACATGGATGAACTCCGTGACAAGGTTCTGATTGCTGAGAAAAACGATGGCTTCAATAATTATAGAAGAATCTACAATGACATCATTGAGGAGAAGATTATTGAGGGCAGACAGGGGATTGAGCAGGAGAGATACCTGACAATCACGATTGAGAGAAAGAATTTCGAGGAGGCAAAGGCACAGTTTGCAACCCTTGAGGCAACGATACACAAGGCTTTCATTGAGCTTGGTGCGGAGATTGTACCACTTAATGGCAATGAGAGACTGAAAGTGCTCTATGACTATTATCATCTTGGAGATGAGGGCAGCTTTGATTTTGATATCAAAAAGGCAAAGAAGGTCGGGGCAGATTTTAGAAATGATCTGTGCAATGGGATGGTGAAATATTTCCCAGACCATTTTGAGGATGAGAGTAAATTCTGCAAGGCGCTTTTCATCAAAAAGTATCCGAGCAGTTTGTCAGACAGATTCATCAATGAGATTACTTCCCTTCCGGTTCATTCCATCACGAGTATTGATGTGGTGCCCGTACCAAAGGATCTGACTACAAAGGTGCTTCAGAAGAAATACCTTGGTATTGAGTCGGATATCATTAAGCAGCAGAGAGTCCGTAATAAGAATAACGACTTTTCTACGGAAATCTCATATGCCAAGAGAACGGAGAAAAAGGAGATTGAGGAAATCATGGATGATGTCCGTGAGAATGACCAGTGCCTTTTCTTCGTGGGAGTAACCATTATTCTTATGGCAGAAAGCAAGAAGGAGCTTGAGAGTGTATGTGAGACAGTAGAGACTATCGGAAAACGTAACAGTTGCACAATTGATACACACTACTTAAAGCAGAGGGAAGCACTCAACACAGCACTTCCGATTGGAGTAAGACAGGTGGAGACTATGCGTACCCTTCTTACCCAGTCACTTGCGGTGCTTATGCCATTCAATGTGCAGGAATTAAATGACAGCACCGGCAACTATTATGGTATCAACCAGATCAGCAAGAATGTGAATATCGGCAATAGAAAGAAGCTCATCAATGGAAATGGCTTTGTATTTGGTGTGCCGGGTTCCGGTAAATCCTTCTTCTGTAAGATGGAGATGGGCAGCGTATTCTTGTCGGGAGATGATGAAATAATCGTCATAGATCCAATGAACGAGTACTTTGATATTGCCGAGACTTATGGCGGAACTGTAGTAAATATGTCTACCTACACGGATAACTATGTGAATCCGCTGGATATGGATGTATGGAGCCTTGATCCGAATGATTCAAAGGGAATGGTAAGAGAAAAGGGCGAGTTTATGCTTGGACTTTGTGAGCAGTGTATCGGGGACAGCTTAAATTCAAGACAGAAGTCAATCATTGATCGTTGTGTGAGAAAGCTGTATATCGACATTGCAAGGAGCAAAGAGAAGTATATCCCGGTGATGAGTGATTTTTACGATATCCTTATGGCACAGCCGGAGGATGAGGCAAAGGACATTGCATTGTCTTTGGAGCTTTTCGTAAATGGTTCACTTAATATTTTCAATCATCAGACAAATGTGGATGTGGATAACAGATTCACAGTATATGGCATCAGGGACTTAGGTACGGAGCTTAGTCCTATCACAATGCTTGTCATGATGGAGTCTATTCAGAACAGGATTGTTGAGAATGGCAAGAGAGGCAAGGCAACATGGCTCTATATTGATGAGTTTCACGTCCTGCTTAATTCCGAGTATTCCGCAAAATATCTGCAGCAGCTCTGGAAGAAAGTAAGAAAGCAGGGAGGACTTTGTACCGGTATCACGCAGAATGTTGTCGATCTGTTGCAGAATTACACAGCAACAACAATGCTTGCAAACTCAGAGTTCGTGGCACTTTTAAAGCAGGCAAACACGGACAGTTCCAAGATGGCGGAGGTTATCGGAGTATCAGAGGCACAGCTTCGATTCGTAACCAATACTGCATCGGGAATGGGGCTTATTAAGTGTGGCTCAGTGGTAATTCCATTTGATAATCAGATTAGTAAGGATACAGATTTGTACAGGCTGTATAATACCAACATTCATGAGAAGATTGCAGAACAGAAGAAACGTGAAATGCAGAATAATGTCGAATAATGTTGATAGAGGTCGCAATTTGCGACCTCAAAGCATAGCCATCCGGGAAGCTGGGTGGCTGTTTTGCATTTTGAGTGAAAGAAGGTGAGAACATTGAAGATAAAGAAAGTGGATGACAAGCCAATGGTCATTCACACCAAGGAGAAAGCCAAGATTCATGCCCACGAACCAAAGGGAGCCAAGATTAAAGGCAGCAACATCTATACAGTAGAGAGAGGTCCGAAAGTGCATGATGCTAAAGCCAATGAAATGGATAAAAAAGCATCTGAAAAATTAATGTTTCAGAAAAGTGCTGGTGGAAAGAGTACTTATAGAAAGAGTACCATTCATCAGTCGAAGGCTAAGGATAAAGGTCTTTCTAAGTTTAAGCGTAACATCAGAGAGTCAGGAACTTCCATCAAGACCAAGAATACCAATCTTCACATAGCAGGA
Organism: Clostridium sp. AM42-4; assembly: GCF_003480105.1. NCBI lineage: Bacteria > Bacillati > Bacillota > Clostridia > Eubacteriales > Clostridiaceae > Clostridium > Clostridium sp. AM42-4. The sequence goes on along the minus strand of NZ_QUIK01000010.1, from coordinate 15,523 downwards.
AGAACAGGAGCACTTGCAGCCGGGGCAGTAACAGAGCAGGTAGAAGGTGGGCATGAGGTATCGCAGGCAGCATATCTTGCATATGAAGCAAGCCGCCCTGTTACCGGAACTGCTTCTAAGGGTGCTGCACTTTTCAGGAAAAAGGCGGCAGCCGAGGCAAAGAAGCGTATCAAGAAGGTAGAGGCAGGAAAGAAGCTGGCAAAAAAGACAGCAAAGAAAGCTGCCAAAGATACAGCCAAGACTGTAGCTAAAGAGACGGCAAAAGAAACAGCCAAGACTACTGCCAAGGTTGCAGCGAAAACTGCTACAAAGGCAGCTGCTACAGCGGCAGGAACAGCGGTTGCACCGGGAGTTGGTACTGCAGTCGGTATGGCAGCCGGATATGCGGCAGGTGTGTCCATAGAGGTCAAGGATGAAAAGATGACCAACCGGAGCAGGAAGATAAAATTCTTTCTGGATAAGATGAAAGCACAGGAGAATCAGACGGATAGCGTGGCAAAGCTGGTAAAGGATCTGATTGTGCGAAAAGCGATTACCTGGGTAAAGGCAGCTGCACCGATTATCGGACTGGTGCTGTTGTTACTTGTTCTTGTAGTTGCCATGATTGCGGTTCCGGTTATAGCGGTGATAGCAATCCTTTACAATTCACCATTTGCTTTATTTCTGCCACCACTTGAATCAGGAGATACCGTGCAGACAGTAACGAGTGCTTATGTGCAGGAGTTTAACCGGGATGTGAACACGAAGGTTAATGAGCATACCGGATATGATCTTGGAGAGCTTGTATATGTGGACTATGAAGGTATGGAAGAAAACCCAAGCAATTACTATGACATCATGGCTGTCTATATGGTCAAGCATGGTGTCGGAGATACTGCAACAGTCATGAATGATACTTCAAAAGGCTGGCTGCAGGCAGTTGTAAATGATATGTGTTCATACACCACAAGCACAGGAACAAAGGATGTGGAAGAAACAGATGCAGACGGTAATGTAACTACTGTCACGAAGTCGGTTCTGTATGTGAATGTCACACTGAAATCGTACAGAGATATGATTTCGGTCTATGGATTTAATTCTGATCAGGTGGAAATGCTTGAGCAGATCATGAGTCCGGAGTTTATGGGACAGCTTGGATATGCCGGAAGCGGAAGTGGCGGCGGAGGCGGAAGTCCGGGAGTAAGCTCCATGACTGAGGATGAAATCAATGCCATCCTAAACGAAATTACAGACAGCAGGCAGAAAACAGTCTGCTCCTATGCACTACACAGAGTTGGTTTTCCTTATAGTCAGGATTTAAGAGACAGCGGTAACTATTATGACTGCAGTTCCTTAGCCTATTATTCATGGAAGGATGCAGGCGTGGATATTAGTTATGGCGGTGCAACCACAGCGGCAGCGGAGGCACAGGGACTTGATGAAGCCGGAAAGACTGTCTCCTTTGATGAGTTACAGCCGGGAGACCTTATCTTTTACAGTTTTACAAGCAATGGAAGATATAAGAACATCAGCCATGTGGCAGTATATGTCGGAAATGGCAAGGTGGTAGAGGCACTTAATGAAAGTCTTGGTGTGGTCTACAGGGATGTGGCAAGCATAGGAAAGATTGTTGTGATAGGAAGACCATAACAGGAAATTTGCAGAGAGGGCATAGTCCCTCTCTGAGACTGGAGGTAAGAATGGATTTAAAAGATATGATACTGGTAACAGAAAACGACAGGGGAACAGAGACAAATATGCTGATGACTCTGGATGATTATAAGAGTTTTATAGCAATTGATGACATGTCAGAGCTTGCAGAAAATTTGTTGCAGCTTGGAAGGACACTTGGTGAAGCAGATAACTTCACAGAGTATTACAGGGCAGCAAATGTAACTGTATCTGCGAGATTCTGTCTGGATGATATTCAGCTGGGACATTTTCTTCAGGGATTTTATAACGATTCCAAAGAATTTCGGTTTGATAAAGAAGCCAGTTCTTCTGAATGTGTTGCAAAGCTTAAGGAGATTGGAATGACCGATAAGGGCTGGGTGGATGATTTTAACCTGCATTATGAAATGGAGAACCGCTCATTTGAAAGGGGACAGACATTTCATAACTTCAATGACCATGATTACATGGTGCTTGAAGCATTATCACCAAGGAATCTTGTGGTGATGGATATGAAGTCAGGTTCCCTTACAATCGCCCTTGGTGCGACAGAGTATAAGCGTTATCCGAAGGATGAGAAGCCTACAAAGGACAATACCACAATCGGGGTATCGTGGGAGCATGGCATTTATCTAGGTTCCACACTTTCAACTACAAATTTCAAGGCATACAAGAGGGAGTATGGCACACCGGAAAAGATAGAGGATATCTATGATTACAGGGCAAAGCTAAAGCAGAAGTTCTATTTTTATCAGGATATGTCAAAGGATGATGATGTACCAAAGAAGCTGCAGAATGACTTCCTTCACCAGATGTATGAGGATTTTGGAACGATTGAAGAGGACTGTTTTTACGACAGGCTGGAAGATGGAAAGTACGATGAAGGCTTTAAGGAAAGACAGGTAAAGGAAGAAAAGAGCCGGTGATGAGATTTTTACAGGAGGCGATATCATATGGAACAGGAATTTAATGTTGAGATAAAAGAAGTGCTTTCACGAGTACAGAAAGTAAAGGCAGAGTCGCTTGACGATGCCATCAATAAGGCAATGGATATGTATTATGCAGAGCAGATAGTCCTTGGAGCAGAGGACATGAAGGGAGTTGATTTTGCGCCTATCAGCGAAGGTCAGCTCCCTTCTTCATTAAAAGAAAACGGAGGAAAAGCAAGATGAAAAGTGATTCAACAACAGTAATTAAGAACATGGAGTTTTTAGTAAAGGAACTTCATAAGGAGTGGGACAGATCGGGTGCTTCTAAGGCATCCGTTATTATTTCCCTTGAGGAAGTAGATGGTATCAATGATAAGTTAAAAGAGATTATCTATCAGACACAGAAGTCAGTCGATGAGGATGGGCTGACTTTTAAACAGAGCATTGCAAAGTCAAAGGAGTGCTATGTGCTTCTTCGTGTGGTGCGTAAGATTGCAAAGAAAAAGGAAAAATGCGAAAAACAGGCAATCGACAATGAATTTGCAATCGAGCTGGATAAGGATGAGTTAAAGCTATTTAAGGGATCGTTTGCAGAGATGTTTAAGTAGAGGAGGACAAAGGTATGGGCGTTGATATGAAGGTCAAAGCGATATACGATTCTGAGATTGGTAACATCACAAGATCAGAAAAGAACTGGAAGGATGTGTTAAAGGTCGCAGGTCAGTTATACCGCTATGAATTTGACAATATCGTTATGGTAACAGCTCAGAGACCTCCGGAAAAAAGCACACTCATGGCAGATTATGATACCTGGAAAAAGGTGGGAAGATATGTAAAGCGTGGTGCGAAAGGCTGCGCTATCTTCCCGTCGAGGGCACTGAATCCACGCATGAGGTATATCTTTGATATCAGTGATACCGGAGGGAAAAATGTCAAACTGACATGGGACCTTGAGGGAGAAAATCTTAAGGATTATCTGGATTTTCTTGTGTCAGAAGGTCAGATTGAGCAGTACGATAACAGCGACAGGGAGTCTCTAAAAAATATATTAAAACAGTTTACAGGAACAGATGTTTGGCTTATAATAAAAGAAGAGTTCGGAGACCGAATGACCGAGCTTATGCAGCTATCAGGTAGTGTGATAAAGGAAGAAAGTAAGAAACGCAATGGCTTACAGCAGGAAATGGACATGGAGCAGCTTGTATATACAAGTGTCATGTATGCTGTAGGGACGAGATGCGGATTTGACTTATCTGTGCAAGAACAGGATTTTAGTCAGATCGTAAATATCAAAGACGAAGAGATCATTTACCGTCTTGGTTCCATTGTATGCGATGTCTCCTGTAGTGTTCTTAGAGAATTTAGTCGTAACTTAAAGGCAATCGAGAGCGAAAGGAGAATTGGATATGTTAGAAGAAATGACTTACAAGGAAGTGGACGGACTGCTTTATCCGCAGATAGAGATGCCGGACGAGACGGAGGATCTCACGAAGCTGGGCAAATACGGAAGGATGGCGATGAACTATCTAAAGGAGAACGAGCCGGCAAGATACAAGACGCTGATGAGATTCGGGAAGATGTACGAGAAGATGTCAGCGGTAGAGGAGGAAGCGAACCAGCTGTACGACCAGCTGGAGATGCAGTATCTGGCGAAGCACAAGCCACAGAATCCGTCATCGACAATGGAGATGTGGAAGATAAGAGAGCAGGCGAAGATGCAGGCAGAGGAAGTGGTACTGAATCAGATAGTGATGCGATTCCACTAGAATCAGATGATACAGAACTGAATAGGGAACTTGATGAAATCAATTCATTGGGTGTTAGTAAGGAAGCCGAATATACACAGGCTTCCTTTTTTTTCGACCAGAACGGGCAGGCAAGCATTGGCACCATTCATACTGAGGACGAAAACAATAATCAGTTTATGCGTCAGTTCGAGCAGGACAGAAAAGCTGCATTAGCAGGTAAATACAATTATCTGAATCCCAAAAAGTCTGCAACAGTACCAGGTGAGTATATCAAACAGGTGCTTATGAGAGGTACAGGCTTTGTCGGTGGCAAGGGCAGGGTATGCAAGATTTTTGAAACAGAGATTGATGCAGGAACCAGGGCAAAGCGTATCAAAGCAGAGTATGGTCAGGGAGGTGCAGGCTGGCCGGTTGACGGACTAGGACTGCACGGATATGACACATTTCATGGGAACGGACTGCGTTTTCAGTGGCGAGATGAGGATGGAGAGGTTGAAGGATATGTTTCGTGGAAAGATATCGAAAAAGAGCTTGGTGTCCTTATTCTTACAGGGGAATATCAGCCTGAGACACCTCGTATTGATGAGCTTGCGATGGACGGACTCCGTGAGGATGATGAGGTTATTGATGCCGAATATCAGGAAGTGGAAGCGGAAGAGGCAGAATCAGAGATTGATGATTATGCAATACCGGATGAGCCGGAGAGCTATGCTTCTAACAGAGATTATGTAAGTGCTAAAGGCATGCCACCACAGGAAGCCGCCGATGAAGACCGCATGGTAACACAGGCAGAATATGGTGCCGAGATAGAGGCTGAAACAACTGAAAAAGATCCTTCAGAGCTTCAGTATATTACACCAATTGATTATGCAAAGCGTATTGCAGAGCTTGATGAAGACCTGCGAGATGCTGCAGAGATTCTTGTGACAGATTGCAGCTGCTACACACCATTTAGGGCATTCCTTATGGATGTGGTGGAGTCTGATTTTGCATTTATGCCAAATAAACTTGACCTTATTAGGGATATTGCATTAGGGACAGATAATGCAGAAAGAAAAGCATATTCCAACAATAAGTATGGTCTTGTGGAGTACTCAATCAGAAGCGGATATGTGAAGATCAGCTATAAGAACAGGAATGGTGTGCGTAAGGAAGGTGCACTCGACTGGCGTGAGTTATATGAAATCTTATCTTATATGGTAAAACAGCCATTTTACTGCGGAGAAGACCAGAAAAGGTATTATCAGGAGACAAAGCAGAAGGCTGACAGGGATAAGATGAATCCGGTCTATAAGAGATTCTTTGATATCGAGGATAGTGTAAAAGCCAATCGTCTTGAAACCAGGGAAAGAGCAATAGCGAATGGCTGGGAAACCAAGATTGATGAGAATGGACATGTAGTTTCAGATGATGTGGTATCAGTATCTGTGGATGATATTCAGGCTGATACAGAATCACAGGAAACTGTAGATTTTACACCAAAGCAGGAACCAGTACAGCAAGTAGAAAGTCTTGAAAATGAGAAGAATGTTGCCGGGCAGACGAAGCACAACTTCCATTACAATCTCTGGGAAATGGAAAAAGGCGGTGCCAAGACCAGATATCAGTGGAATATGGATGCAATTCGTACTTTAAAGCAGATTGAATCAGAAAACAGGCTTGCAACACCGGAGGAACAGAAAACCTTGTCGAAGTTTGTCGGATGGGGCGGACTGTCACAGGCATTTGACGAGGAAAACGCAGGCTGGAGCAAAGAGTACAAAGAACTCAAAGAGATGTTATCGGATGAAGAGTATGCTGCAGCTAGGGCAACAGTAAACAATGCCTTTTATACTTCACCGGAGATTGCCATGTGCATGAACTCGGCACTTGTCCAGTTTGGTTTCAGAGGCGGCAATGTATTAGAACCATCTATGGGTATCGGTAACTTCTTTGGGAGTATGCCGGCACCTATGCAGAGAAGTAAGCTGTATGGGGTGGAGCTTGACAGCATTTCGGGAAGAATTGCAAAGCAGCTTTATCAGAATGCCAATATCAGTATCACAGGATTTGAGAATACCACATATCCGGATAACTTCTTTGATGTAGTTGTCGGAAATGTGCCATTTGGTGATTATAAGGTTTTTGATCCGAAGTACAACAAGTATAACTTCCGTATCCACGATTATTTTCTGGCAAAAGCACTTGATCAGGTAAGACCGGGAGGCATGGTTGCGGTGATTACCACAAAGGGAACACTTGATAAGGCAAATCCTACTATCCGAAAGTATCTGGCTGAAAGAGCAGAGCTTGTGGGAGCGATAAGACTTCCGAATACTGCATTTAAAGATAATGCAGGAACCGAAGTGACAGCAGATATCCTGTTTTTGCAGAAAAGGGAGAGAAAGATTGATATTGAGCCGGACTGGGTACACCTTGGTGTAACTGAGAATGGCATTGCAGTCAACTCTTATTTTGCAGAGCATCCGGAAATGATGCTTGGATCTATGGAATATGACACAAGGATTTACGGACAGGACAGCAGATACACAGTCTGCGTGAATGATGATGAGAACTTCAATATTTATGAAGCATTAAACAAAGCTATCGGTAATATCAAAGCCCAGATGACAGATTTTGAGAGAGTGGCAGATGAGGCGGAGCAGACGGAGGAAGTTATCCCGGCTGATCCGGATGTGAGAAACTACACTTACACATTTTTTGAAGGAAAACTCTATTACAGGGAAAATTCCGAGATGGTAAGAAAAGAAGTATCACAGACTGCCGAGGAGCGAATCAGAAGCCTTGATGAAATCAGACAGATAACAAGAGATCTGATTGATATCCAGATGGATGGCTGCAGCGAGGAGGAGCTTTCTGATAAGCAGAGACTTCTTAATGTAAAATATGATGCCTTCGTAAAGCAGTATGGAGCCATTACTTCAAAAGCAAACAGAATAGCTTTCAGAGATGACAGCGATTACCCACTTCTTTGCAGTCTTGAAGAAGTAAATGAAGACGGGGAGGTGAAAAAAGCGGATATGTTTTATAAGCAGACGATTAAGGCAAAGACTGTCATAGACAGGGTTGAGACTGCTGTGGAAGCATTGAATGTATCCGTCAATGAATTTGGATATGTAAATCTTGCCTATATGCTCTCTATCTATGAGCCGGATATTACTAATGTAAAGGAAGAACTTGCAGAAAAGTCCGGGCAGACAGCTGATGAGATAACATTTAGTGATGATGCTTTGGCAGAGCTTAGAAGGGCAGTTCTTGTGGAAGAGCTGGATGGATTGATTTTCCTAAATCCCGACCGCTACAACGAGAACAATCCCGACATCGGCTGGGAGACGGCAGACGAGTATCTTTCCGGCAATGTGAGAGACAAGCTTCGTGTAGCAAAGGCTATGGCAGCGGATACAGGCAATCCGCAGGCAGAAAAATTTGCAGGCAATGTGGCAGCACTTGAAAAGGTACAGCCGGAGTGGATTGAAGCCTCGGATATTGATGTAAAGATTGGCACGACATGGATTGAGCCGCTTGATTATGAGCAGTTTATCTATGAGCTTCTCAATACACCAAGACGGGCAAGGGCAGTCAGAAGCCAGTTTTACAATACAGGCATTCAGGTACACTTAAATAAGATGAGCATGGAATGGTTCATCGAGAATAAAAGCATGGATAAGCATTCAGTGGCGGCTACTAAGACCTATGGTACAAGCCGCATGGATGCTTATTCTATTTTTGAGGATACGCTGAATCTAAAGACAGTAACAGTCAGGGACAGGATTGATGACGGTGATGGCAGGTATCATTACGAAGTCAATAAGAATGAGACAATGCTTGCAAGGGAAAAGCAGAACATGATCAAGGAGAAGTTCAAGGAGTGGCTGTTTGCAGAGCCGGAGCGAAGACAGAAATATGTGGAGTATTACAACGAGACATTTAATAACATCCGCCTGCGTGAGTATGACGGAAGTCACTTACAGTTTCCGGGAATGAATCCGGCGATTGAGTTAAAGCCACACCAGAAAAATGCGGTGGCAAGAATTCTTCTTGGGGGAAATACTCTGCTGGCACACTGTGTCGGTGCCGGAAAGTCATTTGAGATGATGGCTGCCTGCATGGAGCAGAAGAGACTTGGACTTGCCAATAAGACAATCATGGTTGTACCAAAGCCGCTTATCGGTCAGACGGCATCAGAGTTTTTAAGGCTTTATCCGTCAGCAAATATCTTAGTTGCCACGGAGCGTGATTTTGAAAAAAGCCGCAGAAAGCAGTTCGTATCAAGGATTGCAACTGGTGACTATGACTGTATCATCATGTCACACTCACAGTTTGAGAAAATCCCAATCTCCGCAGAGAGAAAGGAGCGAATGCTTAACGAGCAGATTGATGAAATCAGCTATGCGATTGATGAGATGAAGGAGCGTAACGGAGAGCGATGGACTGTAAAGCAGATGGAAAGCCAGAAGAAAAAACTGGAGGAACAGCTGAAATCCTTGTCAGATGAGAGCAGGAAGGATGACCTTATTACCTTTGAGGAACTGGGTGTAGATTCTATTATGGTAGACGAAGCACATAATTTTAAGAACCTTGCGATTTTTTCCAAGATGAATAATGTGTCAGGTATCAGCAGTAGCGGAGCTAAGAAGTCAACGGATATGCAGCTTAAATGCCAGTATTTGTCTGAGATAAATGATGGCAGGGGTATTGTGTTTGCAACAGGTACACCAATATCCAATACCATGTGTGAGATGTATGTCATGCAGCTTTACTTACAGAAAGCGGCACTTGAAGAGATGGGGATTTATCACTTTGATTCTTGGGCAGCAAACTTTGGTGAAGTGACAACAGCACTTGAGCTTACTGTAGAGGGAAGCGGATTTCGTTTTAAGAGCAGATTTAATAAGTTTACGAATCTGCCGGAGCTTATGAATATCTTCCGTGAGGTAGCAGATGTGCAGACCGCAGACATGCTTGACCTTGATGTGCCAGCTCTCCGTGGCGGCAAGCCTATTATAGTGGAGTCGGAGCCTGACTGGTATGTGAAGCAGGTCATGGAAGACTTTGTTGTGAGGGCAGAGCGTATCAGAGGCGGTGGAGTTGATCCAAGCGTGGATAACTTTCTAAAGATTACCCATGAGGCAAGACTTCTTGGAACGGATGCCAGACTGATTGATAAGGATGCGCCGAACAATCCGGATGGAAAACTCAATAAGGTAGCGGAGAATGTATGGAAAGAATATGAGAAAGGAAATGCTGATGGTCATATAGGCTGCCAGCTTATTTTTTCGGACATCGGCACACCGGGACCAGATAAGGACTTTACCATCTACGATTATCTGAAAGAAACACTGATCCAGTATGGTATTCCGGCAGATGAGATAGCTTTTATTCATGATGCCAAGACGGATGCACAAAGGGACGCACTTTTTAAGGAGATGAGGACAGGTAAAAAGAAGGTTCTTATCGGTTCAACGGACAAGTGTGGAACAGGTGTCAATGTGCAGACACACCTTGTTGCAATGCATCATGTGGATTGCCCTTGGAAGCCTTCTTCTATTGAACAGAGGGAAGGACGAGGCATACGACAGGGTAATGAAAATGAAGAGGTGGCAATCTACAGATATGTCACCAAAGGGACATTTGATGCATACAACTGGTCGCTTGTTGAAAATAAGCAGCGATTCATCAGTCAGGTCATGACAAGCAAGGCTGTAAGCCGAAGCTGTGAGGATATCGACGAGGCAACACTTTCCTATGCAGAGATTAAAGCGGTTGCCACAGGCAATCCTTTAATCAAGGAAAAGATGGAGATTGACAATGATGTCCAGAGATTAAAGCTCTTAAAGGCATCCTATGACAATCAGAGATATGGCTTGCAGGATAACTTTATGATTAAGTATCCGAAGCTGATTAAGACAGCAACAGAAAAGCTTGCCAATGTAAGAGAGGATGTAAAGGCAAGGGATAAAGAGCTGATTGATAATCCGGAATTTGCCATTACCATAGGCAAAGTAACTTACACAGAGCGTGTGGATGGCGGAACGATGATGCTTGAAGCAATCAGTAAATGTAAGACCGGAGAGACAACTGTAATCGGTAAATTCCACGGATTTGAGCTGCTTGTGGAAAAGAACTTCCTTGGCATCAATTATATGGTGCTTCGTGGAAAGACAGAGTATAAAGCAGAGCTTTCCACAAGTCCTGTCGGCAGCATGGTGAAGCTGGAAAACCTGTTCAATGGACTCCATGAGAACATTGATTTCTTTGAAAAGAAGATTGAGCAGTACCAGAATGACCTTGAAGCATCAAAGGCAGAGTATGACAAGCCATTTGCGTACAGCAAGGAACTGGAAGAAAAGCTGGCTAGGCAGTGTAAACTGAATGCCCAGCTTGACCTTGAGAACGCAAAGGCTGTGGATGCAGACCTGAGCGGACCGGAGGAAGAAAGAGAAGCTGATGACAGAATGGAATCTGCAGCAATTGTAGCAGAGGATAAAGGTGCTTATCCAGCCGACAGAGAGGGCAGAACACGATAGGAGAGTGAATAATATGAGCATAAGAAAAGTGGTCGCAGGACTACTGATTGCAGCAGGGATTGCCATTATGGCAGTCCCTTTTTTCTGGCGGACAACCGGAGAAAAACAGACAGAACAGCTCATAAGTGAATTTGAGCAGACATTGGAGGATGATTACGATGAAGAAACAGATGTGGAGGAAGAGCAAACCTCCATTAGTAAAGAGGATGAAGCCATTCTTAAAGAAGGCGGTGTTATCGGCATCATTGAGATACCGGGCTTAGATATCAGGTATCCGGTAATGGAAGGAACCACAAGTAAAGTGCTTAATGCAGGGATTGGTCATATAGAAGAGACTGCAGGAATCGGAGAAAGTGGCAACTGTGTATTGTGCGGTCATAATGGCAGCAGATATGGCACATTTTTTACACCACTAAGTCAGATATCCATAGGTGATGAAGTAATGATAACCGACAAAAATGGGCTGAAGCATATCTATGAGGTAATAGAGACAGAGGTAGTAAATCCGTATGATAACAGCATCAAGACACAGGGTACAGAAAAAGAATTAACTCTTTTTACCTGTTCCCAGAAAGGAACCATGCGTTTTGTGGTCAGGTGCATTTATAAGGAGGCGGTGATGGATGAATAAGAGATACCGATTAGGTGAGATAGAAGAGGCAGTAGCAGAAATGGAAGAGCTAATTGACATCGAGGATGATATTGCTGAGATTGATGATGACTTTCAGATAGTCGTAAGCGGCTGGTCTGTGTATGTCGAAAGCCTGAATCTGACACTCAGACAGGGAATAGCCTGTGTATGGGATGCAGAGGAAGGATTATTTATGCCTGATTTTGATGTGACTATCGTGTATGAGGGGAACATTGAAACACAGGAGTGGCTCTATTACGAGCAGGATGGAATGGTCGTTACACTTGGCAACTGGCTTAATGGCAGATTGTCTTGTGAACAGATAGAACAGCTTTGGTGTGAGCTTATCATACCGGAGCAAAACAAAGAACAAAAAGAAAGCGAGGAATAGCATATGAAGTATTCAATTAAAGTAAACGAAGTAAGAGCAAAAGAGGGCAGCAACATCAAAGGATTTGCAACAGTAGTATTTGGTGATTCATTTAAGATTACCAATATTGCAATCCTTGAGAATAAGGATAAGGGAGAGCTTTTTGTATCAATGCCAAGATACCGCTCCAATGAGCGTGATGAAAGCAACGGTGTGATCTATAAGGATGTGTGCAATCCTATCACAGCAGAGTTTCGAGAGGAACTCTATACCAATATCCTTGATGCCTATGCAAGAATTAAGGAACCGGAGAAAGAGGAGACACAGAAGCAGGAGCGTACACAGGAAATGCCGGAGTTTTCCGTAACTGTAACACCTTATGAGAGGGAAGGTAGTAACATCAAGGGACTTGCACGCATTTATTTTGAAAACAGTTTCATCGTAAATAACATCAATATCGTGCAGGGCAAAGAGAAAATCTTTGTATCAATGCCTTCTTATAAGACAAAGCAGGTGGACGAGCAGGGCAAGCCAATCTACCAGGATGTCTGCTATCCGGTCACAAAGGATTTCAGGGAAAAACTCTATAATGAGATTATCTCTGAATATGAGAAAGCAAAGGATAAGAGCAACGAAAATGCAAGAGAGAGTGCAGAGAAACATCATGGCAATCCCGATAAAGAGAAGGACAAAGAGGCGACGCCCTTTCGATAATCAGTAATCAGAGTACAGGGGCGGCCAAGGCTGCCCCATTTACAGAATGGAGGAAACAGAATGGATATGGAAGCAGGAAAAACACTTACCAATGAGGAGGTCATAAGAGAACTTCTCGACTTATTAAAGAAAAATGCCATGAAAGAGCAGGCAAACGATGTATTTGAGATATGCAGCTATGTGGATGGACTGGAGAAAAAGATTGATTCCATGACGGAAGAACTCACCAATATGCAGAACCAGATCAAAGAAATGCAGGAAGATACTCTTGTCAATAATGCTAAAAAGGGCTTGACAAATAAAGGGTTAAGGAATATAATTAGATTCAGTTTTATACAAGGAGTTAATAAATATGCGGCAAGGTATTCTTAAATAAAC
>NZ_QUIK01000010.1:1394-2566 GCF_003480105.1 Clostridium sp. AM42-4 | reverse complement strand
ATATAATTAGATTCAGTTTTATACAAGGAGTTAATAAATATGCGGCAAGGTATTCTTAAATAAACTGTCAATTTGATAGTGGGAACAAAAAGTAGCAGTCTCGTTTCACTTTTAATATGGGGCTTAGTTTTTTGTACCAAGTTTAAGAATACTTTTATCATGTAATTTTATATGCCCGAAAACATATAAGTGTTTTGGGGCTATTGGAGTTATTTACCCAGTGATAGGAGTATTTATCACTGGGTATTTTTATGCCCTTTTTTGGGTGTTGATAGGAGGAAAATCACATGAAAATAATTAACTTAGGCATTCTGGCTCACGTTGACGCAGGAAAGACAACATTAACGGAAAGTTTATTGTATACCAGTGGTGCAATTGCAGAACTAGGGAGCGTAGATGAAGGCACAACAAGGACAGATACAATGAATTTGGAGCGTCAAAGGGGAATCACTATCCAGACAGCAGTGACATCTTTTCAGTGGGAGGATGTAAAAGTCAACATTATAGATACGCCAGGCCATATGGATTTTTTGGCGGAAGTATACCGTTCTTTATCCGTATTAGACGGAGCAGTATTATTAGTTTCTGCAAAGGATGGCATACAGGCACAGACCCGTATACTGTTTCATGCACTACAGATAATGAAGATTCCGACAATTTTTTTCATCAATAAAATTGACCAAGAGGGGATTGATTTGCCAATGGTATATCGGGAAATGAAAGCAAAGCTTTCTTCGGAAATTATAGTGAAGCAAAAGGTTGGGCAGCATCCCCATATAAATGTAACGGACAATGACGATATGGAACAGTGGGATGCGGTAATTATGGGAAACGATGAACTATTAGAGAAATATATGTCAGGGAAACCGTTTAAAATGTCAGAACTGGAACAGGAAGAAAACAGGAGATTCCAAAACGGAACGTTATTTCCCGTTTATCACGGAAGCGCTAAAAACAATCTGGGGATTCGGCAGCTTATAGAAGTAATTGCCAGTAAATTTTATTCATCAACGCCTGAAGGTCAATCTGAACTATGCGGGCAGGTTTTTAAGATTGAATATTCAGAGAAAAGGCGGCGTTTTGTTTATGTGCGTATATATAGCGGAACATTGCATTTGAGGGATGTTATTAGAATATCTGAAAAAGAGAAAATAAAAATCACAGAGATGTGT
>NZ_QUIK01000010.1:1059-1384 GCF_003480105.1 Clostridium sp. AM42-4 | reverse complement strand
ATGTTATTAGAATATCTGAAAAAGAGAAAATAAAAATCACAGAGATGTGTGTTCCGACAAACGGTGAATTATATCCATCCGATACAGCCTGCTCTGGTGATATTGTAATTTTACCAAATGATGTTTTGCAGCTAAACAGTATTTTGGGGAACGAAATGCTGTTGCCGCAGAGAAAATTTATTGAAAATCCTCTCCCTATGCTCCAAACAACGATTGCAGTAAAGAAACCTGAACAGCGGGAAATATTGCTTGGGGCACTTACAGAAATTTCAGATGGCGACCCTCTTTTAAAATATTATGTGGATACTACAACGCATGAGATTAT
>NZ_QUIK01000010.1:0-1049 GCF_003480105.1 Clostridium sp. AM42-4 | reverse complement strand
GGCGACCCTCTTTTAAAATATTATGTGGATACTACAACGCATGAGATTATACTTTCTTTTTTGGGGAATGTGCAGATGGAAGTCATTTGTGCCATCCTTGAGGAAAAATATCATGTGGAGGCAGAAATAAAAGAGCCTACTGTTATATATATGGAAAGACCGCTTAGAAAAGCAGAATATACCATCCACATAGAAGTCCCGCCAAATCCTTTCTGGGCTTCTGTCGGGTTGTCCATAGAGCCGCTCCCTATTGGAAGCGGAGTGCAGTATGAAAGCAGAGTTTCACTTGGATATTTAAATCAATCGTTCCAAAATGCGGTTATGGAGGGGGTTCTTTATGGCTGCGAGCAGGGGCTGTATGGATGGAAAGTGACAGACTGTAAAATCTGTTTTGAATATGGATTGTATTATAGTCCTGTAAGTACCCCCGCAGACTTTCGGCTGCTTTCCCCTATCGTATTGGAGCAGGCTTTAAAAAAAGCAGGGACAGAACTATTAGAGCCATATCTCCACTTTGAAATTTATGCACCGCAGGAATATCTCTCACGGGCGTATCATGATGCTCCAAGGTATTGTGCAGATATTGTAAGTACTCAGATAAAGAATGACGAGGTCATTCTGAAAGGAGAAATCCCTGCTAGATGTATTCAAGAATACAGGAACGATTTAACTTATTTCACAAATGGGCAGGGAGTCTGCTTGACAGAGTTAAAAGGATACCAGCCAGCTATTGGTAAATTTATTTGCCAACCCCGCCGCCCGAATAGCCGTATAGATAAGGTTCGGCATATGTTCCACAAGTTAGCTTAACAGCTTGCAAAAGTCATATAAAATGAGATTTGAAAGGATTAGAGACTAATTATGATGAAATGCGAATGGATATTGTGTCCTGTTTGTGGGAGCAAAACCCGTAATAAAATTAGGAAGGACACTGTTTTGGAGAATTATCCCCTTTATTGTCCAAAATGCAGACAAGAAAGATTGATTAAAGTTGACAACTTGAAGATAACTGTCATCAAAGAGCCAGACGCTTAAGACGCAGAGCCGAT